>JBFEXY010000232.1:0-4229 GCA_041562415.1 Woeseiaceae bacterium | reverse complement strand
TGGTCGACACGCTGTTCTACACACCGGCCGATGTCACCCGGGGCTCACCGCACGTTCGCGACGCGATCGACCTCAAACGCGTGATGATCACGGTGGTATTTGCCGCCACGCCCTGTGCGCTGATCGGCATGTGGAACGTTGGTTTCCAGGCCAATGCCGCAATGGCGTCGCTCGGTATCGAGTGGGTCGACGGCTGGCGCGGATCCATGATGGCCCTGCTGGGTGCCGGCTACGACCCGGGAAGCGTTTACGACAACTTCATACACGGTCTGCTGTATTTCCTGCCCATCTATATCGTGACGATGGCGGCCGGCGGCTTCTGGGAGGTGCTGTTCGCCAGCGTCCGCAACCACGAGGTCAACGAAGGCTTCTTCGTCACCTCGTTCCTTTACACGCTGATACTGCCGGCCACGACGCCGCTGTGGCAGGTCGCGCTCGGCATCAGCTTCGGCGTCGTCATCGGCAAGGAAGTGTTCGGCGGCACCGGCAAGAACTTCCTGAATCCGGCACTGGTGGGCCGTGCGTTCCTCTACTTCGCCTACCCCGTGCAGTTGTCGGGCGACGCGGTGTGGGTACCGGTCGACGGTTATACCGCGGCGACTGCGCTGGCGGTCACCGCGAACGAAGGGATGTCCGGCCTGCTTGCCAGCGGCCTGACGTACTCACAGGCATTCATCGGCCAGATGCAGGGGTCGCTGGGCGAGACCTCGCTCGCTGCCTGCCTGTTCGGTGCGGCGATGCTGATCTACTCGCGCATTGCATCGTGGCGCATCATCCTCAGCGTGTTTGCGGGAATGATCATCCCGGCACTTCTGTTCAGTGGCGGCGCTGATGGCTCCAACGCGATGTTGGAAATGCCGTGGCACTGGCACATAGCGGTGGGCGGCTTCGCTTTCGGGGCTGTGTTCATGGCAACGGATCCGGTCAGTGCGCCGGACACCATGCTCGGCCACATCATCTTCGGCTTCCTGATCGGCGTGCTCACCTGGGTCATCCGGGTTATCAACCCGGCATTCCCGGAGGGCATCATGCTTGCGATTCTGCTCGGCAACATATTCGCGCCGCTGATCGATTATTTCGTCATTCGTGCAAACGTCAGACGCAGGGTGAAGCGCAATGCCTGACGACAAGAAACCCGGATTTTCGCGGGACAGCATCGGCAATACATTGATTGTCGCGATCGGCGTGAGCCTCTTGTGCTCTGTCCTTGTCTCGGCTGCAGCCATCGTGCTGCGCCCGCTGCAGGAAGCGAACCAGAACGAGTTCCGACAGCGCATCGTGCTCGAGGTGGCCGGTCTCTATGATCCCGACGTGCCCGTCGACGAGCAGTTCGGCAACATCGAGACGCGCCTCGTCGATCTCGAGACGGGACAATACGTCGATGACGTCGACCCGCAGAGTTTCGATGCCGAAGCGGCGGCGAACGATCCCAGCCTGGGCGTGGGCATACCGAAAGACCAGGACATCGCCAAGATCGGCCGCCGCGCCGTGTATGCACCGGTCTATATCGTCACGGAAGACGGCGCGCCGCAGCAATACATCCTCCCGGTACGCGGCAAGGGGCTCTGGTCGACGCTTTACGGGTACCTGTCGGTCGAGCCGGACGGCATAACCGTCAGCGGCCTGCGCTTCTACGAACATGCCGAAACGCCGGGACTCGGGGACCAGATCGAGAAGGAACCCTGGCTGGCGCAGTGGCCCGGGAAAAAGCTCTATGACGAACAGGGCGACCCGCAGATCGAGGTCGTGCGCGGATCGGCCCAGTCTGGGCCGGACGAAATCCACCAGGTGGATGGCCTGTCCGGGGCCACCCTCACCGCTAACGGCGTGACCTATCTAATCAGGTACTGGACCGGCTCTCACGGCTTCGGTCCATATCTCGCGAGAGTTTCCAGCGAGGCGAATGACAATGGCTGAAACACGCAAAATCATCCTGGACCCGGTCGTCGACAACAACCCGGTGATGCTGCAGGTGCTCGGCATCTGTTCTGCGCTCGCGGTAACGACCTCCCTGCTGCCGGCGCTCCTGATGTGCATCGCGATGACAAGCGTAGCTGCCTTGTCGGGCGCAGCGATCAGCGGCATCCGCACTCGCATACCGAACAACATTCGCATCATCGTGCAGATCACGATCATCGCTTCTTTCGTTATCGTCGTGGACCAGTTATTGAAAGCATATGCGTTCGAAACGTCGAAGCAGCTCTCGGTCTTCGTCGGCCTGATAATCACCAACTGCATCATTCTCGGCCGTGCCGAGGCGTTTGCGATGAGCAATGGCCCGGGGCTCAGCTTTCTCGACGGTGTCGGTAACGGACTGGGCTACAGCGTTGTACTGCTCGCAGTCGCGACGCTGCGCGAACTGTTCGGCGCCGGCAGCCTGTTCGGCGCCGAGATTCTGCCGCTGACGTCCAATGGCGGCTGGTACGAGGCCAACGGCCTGATGCTCCTGCCGCCGAGCGCCTTCTTCATCATCGGGCTGCTGATCTGGGCGGTACGCACCGCGAGACCGAAGCAGGTCGAGAAGTCCGAATACCAGATCCACGAAGTACATCGTACCGAGGTGCTCTGATGGAGCAATATTTCAACCTGTTCATCCGCGCCGCGTTTGTCGAGAATCTCGCGCTGACGTTCTTCCTCGGCATGTGCACCTTCCTCGCGATCTCGAAGCGCGTCGATACCGCACTCGGACTCGGGCTCGCTGTGATGGTCATCCAGACGATCACCGTGCCGGTCAACTACCTGATCTACACATTCTTGCTGAAAGACGGCGCGCTTGCCTGGGCGGGGCTGCCCGACGTCGACCTGAGTTTCCTGGGCCTCGTCTCCTACATCGGCGTCATTGCGGCACTCGTACAGATCCTCGAGATGCTGCTCGACCGCTTCGTGCCCGCGCTCTACAACGCGCTCGGCATATTCCTGCCGCTCATTACCGTCAACTGCGCGATTCTCGGCGGCACCCTGTTCATGGTCGAACGGCAGTACAACTTCGGCGAGAGCGTAACCTTCGGCATCGGCAGCGGCTTCGGCTGGGCGGTCGCGCTGGTTGCGCTGGCCGGCATCCGCGAGAAGCTCCGCTACAGTGACGTGCCTGACGGCCTGCAGGGCCTCGGCATCACGTTCATCATTGCCGGCCTGATGTCGCTCGGCTTCATGGGCCTGTCGGGGATTCAGCTTTGAACGCCACGATCGCAACCCAGGTCATCCTTGGCATGTCGCTGTTTACAGCGATCATCCTCGTGCTCGTGTTCATCATTCTCGCGGCACGGTCGAGGCTTGTTGCCAGCGGTAACGTGAAGGTGCTCGTCAACGACGAGCGTGAACTCGCCATTCCCGTCGGCGGCAAGCTGATGCAGGGCCTCGCGGAAGAAGGCATCCTGATCGCATCGGCCTGTGGCGGCGGCGGCACCTGCGGCCAGTGCAAGGTGCAGGTTCTGTCGGGCGGCGGCGCAATCCTGCCCACCGAGACGTCGATGATCAGCAAGCGTGAGGCGGCCGAGCATTACCGCCTCTCCTGCCAGGTTGCCGTCAAGCAGGACATGAAGGTCCGCGTGCCCGACGAGGTCTTCGGCGTCAAGAAATACGAATGCGAAGTGGTCTCGAACAACAACGTCGCGAGCTTCATCAAGGAATTCGTGGTTCGGCTGCCGGAAGGCGAGGAAATGGATTTCCGGGCGGGCGGCTATATCCAGATCGAGTGTCCGCCGCACAACATCAGCTACGAGGACTTCGACATCGACGAGGAGTTCCGCAGCGAGTGGGATCATTACAAGCTCTGGCGTTACGAATCGCACGTCAAGGAAGCCACTCAGCGCGCTTATTCCATGGCGAACTTCCCGCTGGAGAAGGGCCTCATCAAACTCAATATTCGCATCGCAACGCCGCCTCCCGGCGACGACAAGATTCCGCCCGGCATCATGTCATCCTTCATCTTCAGCCTGAAGCCGGGCGACAATGTGACCATTTCCGGGCCTTACGGCGAGTTCTTTGCCAAGGACACCGATAACGAGATGGTCTTCATCGGCGGCGGTGCCGGCATGGCGCCGATGCGTTCGCATATCTTCGACCAGCTCAAGCGTATCCACACGAAGCGCAAGATGAGCTTCTGGTACGGCGCACGCAGTCTCAAGGAAGCTTTCTACGTCGAGGAGTTCGACGAACTCGCCGAAAATAACGATAACTTCAAATGGCACCTCGCGCTGTCCGAACCCCTGCCCGAAGACAACTGGGAT
>JBFEXY010000231.1:0-4234 GCA_041562415.1 Woeseiaceae bacterium | reverse complement strand
TGGTGAGCTGCTGCTGCAACAGCGTGCGGAGTCGAAGCGACTTTGGCCCGGCTACTGGTCCAATAGCTGTTGCAGTCATCCACGGCGGGGCGAGTCCATGGATACGGCGACAGGGCGCCGCCTCAGCGAAGAGCTGAATCTTGCGGCGGATCTCAGGTTCGTCTACAAGTTTCAGTACCGGGCGGCATACGGCGAACTCGGTTCAGAGCACGAGCTGTGCCACGTCTTCCTGGGACGAATCCACGACGACGTGTACCCGAATTCGGAGGAGATCGAGACGATCCGTTTCGTCAGGGCCGGTGCGCTGGCTACGGAGTTATTGGAGCACCCGCAGCGCTTCACGCCCTGGTTCAAACTGGAATGGGATGCCCTTACCGGCGAGCATTCCGACTTGCTGGGTGCGTATACGTGCGCGGAAAAACCCCCAAAGTGAATAGCGGATTGGGGTGTTTACTTTCGAGGCCTAAAGCGGGCCGGAGGCGCGCAGCCCGAAAATAAACACCCCAATCCGTATTCAACTACCCGACGTACTTGTAATACTCGATCCCCAGATCGCTGAAGTGACGATCATCCGACCGGCCGACACGGTCGATGACGAATTCGTTTATGGGGAGGTAGTCCAGGCCGGTCGCGCGGCGCCCGGCGTGAAGCGCTTCGTATTGCTCGAACGTGATATCGACGGCATGCTCCATGGCGTCACCGAAGCGAATGGCTGCGGTCGCATCCCGCCAGCCATCGGCCATGAAAAAGGGAATGACTTCAGCCGCGTCGCCGCTGCCGTAGCCGAGTGTCAGCACCTCTTCCCCTGCGCTGAGAAGATTTTCATCGAGCGCCTGCTCGAACCCGGCCGCCATCCACGCGGGCAGCGCCGCGGTATAGAGATTTCCGAGATCGCGCATCGTCTCGCTGCCGAGCGCGAGCTTGTCGAGGACTTCCCGGCCGTAATTTTCCGACGCCCGGAACGCGCGTAACACGGCCATCGTCAGAGGATAGGCCTCGTACTGCAGGTGCTCCGGGTCCGCGAGTTCGGCAACGCGCGGACTGGCGCGCATTTCATCGAGTACGGCCTGTGGGTCTACGGCGGCTTCGTGGCAATAAGACGCGAGTTCGGCGTGGTCGGCACTCTGGCCGCGGCCCAGGGCAAACAGGTAGGAAATCGCCCAGCCTGTTTCGGGCATGCGGCGGTAGGGCCTGTGCATGAACACGGTGCTCAGCGAACGCAGGTACTCGCCCGGGCTCAGCTGGCGTTTCTCGTACATATCCGCCAGCGCATGCAGCGTCTCGTCGACGTAGCAGGTCGTCGAATACTTGCCGTTGAAAACTGGGAAATCCTGGATGTGGTGCGATTCGGAACGATCCTGGCCGCAGAAGCGCACCATCGGCTTGCGGAAATCCATGATCCGATAGTCGGAGGCGGAACCCGAACCAACCAGGTCCACGACCGCGAGCTTCGGATCTTCTTCGAGCAGCATCGCCACGGCGCCGGCGCCCTGGGTGGGCTCGCCGCTGGAGCCTCGTGCATATTCCGCAATGTCGGCGCAGACCACGATCGCCTGGCCGCCAGCGCCATCGAGGGCCAGGTGCCGGATCGCTCCTTTCATTCCGTAAACACCGCCCAGGCAGGCGTGCTTGAACTCGGGTACCTCACAGCTGCGCGAAATCGGCGGCAGGCCGCGTGCCTCGAGGGCCCTGTCGACCATGCCCTTTATGATGATTGCGCCGGCGGAATTGTCGGTGCTCGATTCGGTACCGAGCCCAAGGAACTTGATGCGCGAGGGGTCGATGTCGTACTGGTCAATAAGTCGCATGACGGCCGTTGCCGCCATCGTGTAGACGCTGTGATTCGGGCCGCGCATGCGAAAACTGCGCCCGACGACTTCCCGCAACTTGGGCCAATGACTGCCGGTCCACTCGCACCAATCCTCGAGCCAGACGCGGTAAGGAGGTACGTAGGCAGCGAGGCCTGATATTCCGATGGGTTTCGTGGTGGAGTGGTTCATAGGCTGGACTTTGGTTAGCCCGGGAATTTTAGTGGTCCCGGCCCTGCTGCTCAACTAATTATTCTTCCGGACTGACGGCCAGCCGGCCGGGAGCCCCCATCGCTTTGTTATTGAAGCATCTTCTGTTGCCATAATAATAAGTGTTTCTGCGGCTTCGTCCAGCCGGAATCTCACACCGAGAAGGCCGCCATGGTCACCGCGCCGAGCATCGTAATCGTAAATCCTGCCAGGTACGACACGGTCAGGATCACATATTTTGCCGTCGTGAGAAGGCGCCCCTGGCCGTAAACGCGCCTCATCGCGACAAAAAGGTACACCGGGACATAGAACGAAGCGGCAATGATGAGGAGTATGCCTGCTGCCTCGGGCGTCGGTAATGCAGTATTCAGCCGGCCGATGAGGAACTGCAGCGTCAGTATCAGGAACATGAAGGCGTGAAAGTGAACGAAGAACAGCAGGTGCTCGACGTAATACCGGCGTGACAGCGGGTACAGCGCTTTCAATACGAACGCCATGATCGGGAGCAGGACGATCAGCGCAATCGGCACGTTGTCATAGAGGTTTTGCAGGAACTGGCGGCCATTGTCTTTTTTCATCTCTTCGCAGATATGTACGAGCCGCTCCGGCGTGAGCCGCCGCTTCAACCAGTCAGGGCCGCTGATCGAAAAGTCGTCGACCTGGCATTCCGCCTCCGCACCATCTTCGCCGTTGATGCGAATGTTGAGCCCGTCGGCCGTTTCCTCTCTCGCCCCGCTCAGTGCTTCCGGCGTGCCAATGATGATTCCTTCTTCGGCAAGATCCCTGCGCACTTCATCCGCGACTTCGGCTGTTTCGCGCCGTTCCTCCTCCTCTTGCTGTTCCAGGGTCTGGGGATCGTAGAAGATGCCGAAGGTCTCGCGCGGGTCGAAGAAAGCGACGAGGAAGAACAGCAGGCTCAACACCAGGTACATGCGAAACGGTGGCATGTAACGTGCGCGCCTGCCTTGCAGGTAGTCGTGTGTGAGCTTTCCAGGGCTGATCATCAGCGGCACCAGCGTCTTCCACAAGCGCGAATCGAGTTCGAACAGGTCGCCGAACGCATCCCGTACCAGTTCCCAGATACTGATAAGCCGGCTTCGAGCCCGCTGGCCGCAGTTGCCGCAGTATTGTCCCCTGAGGTGGGCGCCGCAGTTCAGGCACTCCGGCATCTCCCCGGCAGGAAGTTCGCGAAGCTCGTCTTCGCGCAGGATGCGTTCCTGCCAGGAGATCCGATCGCCGAAACGCTCTAGCGCCTCGGCTTCGAACTCGGTTGCAAGCCCGTCCACGAACCGCTCGAGGGCCTCATCGTCCTCAAGGGTAAACTGGCAGGCTCGTCCCGGCCGGCCATCCGCATCCGCGCCGATCGCGAACAGCACGACATCGACGATGCCCTCGGAACGCCGCGCGCGATCGGCCTGCCCATCGACCCATGCCTCATAGTCGTCGAGCGATTCCGGCTCTACGAAAACGCGATTTTCATAGATGGGTCCGGAGCGAACTGTCATTGGCCCTTATTCGGCTTCGCTCTTCGTCTTGCGACTGACTTCCTTCTTCTTTGAGACTTTTTGTCGCGGAGCCTGTTTTCGCTTCGCAGCTTTCTTCGCCGGCCTGGGCGAGGGCCGGTCCGCTTCCTTGCCGGCCGTGCGTCGCAGGTCCTCGGGCGCGAAATCATCGACCGCGAGCAGCGAGAATACTTTCTGGTGGTAGTCCTTCAGTTTCGCGGTTTCGTCCTTGTTGATGACTTCCGCACTGGCCGCTTCTTCAATTTGCTGACCGAGGTATTCGGCGCGAATGAGCCCTTCCTTGCGCGCCTGTCGCAGCCGGCGCTCGAGCGGGGCGAGTTCGATACTGAGCTGCAACGCCTCCTCGAGCAGGCCGACCGGATTACCGGGTTCTACGGTCGTGTATGCCTGTTCGCTGAGTCGCTCACGCGCTTCACCAGGCGTGGTCGCCAGCTCGACGACCTTGTGGACGAGCTCGTCGGACGGCGCCGAGTAGGTGCGTCCGCGCGGGAAGATAAAGATCCGCAGGAATGCCGCGGCCCAGCGATTTGGCAAGTTCCGGAGGAACGAATGCAGCGCCTCCTGTGCCTGGTACATCAGGGTGCGGATGGACCACTCGACGAGCGGCAGATCCGTGGCGCGCCTTCCCTGATTCTCAACGTGCTTCAGCACACAGGAAGCCAGGTAAATAGAGCTCAGTACGTCGCCCAGCCG
>JBFEXY010000230.1:0-4256 GCA_041562415.1 Woeseiaceae bacterium | reverse complement strand
GGAAGCCTGGGGCGACGTGCCTATTGTCCTGGGCGGCATCGAGGCTTCGCTCCGGCGCATCGCGCACTACGACTACTGGCAGGACAAGGTGCGGCGCTCCATCCTGGTCGATGCGCATGCGGACATCCTGCTCTACGGCAATGCCGAGCGGGCCGTGGTCGAACTCGCACACCGCCTGGCGCGCGGCGAGCCCATCCACGAGATCACCGACATCCGCGGCACCGCGTTCCTGCGCAAGGACACGCCGGAAGGCTGGTGGGAGATCGATTCGACCCGGATCGACCGGCCCGGGCGCGTGGACGCGATCGTGAACCCCTACGTCAATACCCAGGACACCGAGGCCTGCGCCACGCAGCAGGCCGAGGGTGAACCGGCGCCCCAGGGCAACGTGCTGCGCTTCGTGCCCGACCCGAAAAAGAACCGCGCGCGCTCCGTGATAAGGCTGCCCTCTTACGAAAAGGTGCGGAACGACAGGGTGCTCTACGCCCACGCGAGCCGCGTGCTGCATCTCGAGACCAACCCCGGCAACGCAAGGGCGCTCGTGCAGTCTCATGGCCTGCAGGAACTGTGGCTGAACCCGCCGGCCGAGCCCCTGGCGACCGCCGAGATGGACTACGTCTTCGGCCTGCCCTTCTCGAGGGTGCCGCACCCTGCCTACGGCGATGCGAAGATCCCCGCTTACGAGATGATCCGCTTCTCCGTCAACATCATGCGCGGTTGCTTCGGCGGCTGTACGTTCTGTTCCATCACGGAACACGAGGGCCGGATCATCCAGAACCGCTCGGAGGAGTCGATCCTGGAGGAAGTCGAGAAGATCCGGGACACCGTCCCGGGCTTCACGGGTGTGATCTCCGACCTCGGCGGGCCGACGGCGAACATGTATCGCCTGGCCTGCAAGAGCAGGGAGATCGAGGCCGCGTGCCGCAGGCCGAGCTGCGTATTCCCGGGCATCTGCAAGAATCTCAACACGGATCACTCGGCGTTGACGCAGCTCTACCGCAAGGCGCGTGCGCTGCCGGGCATCAAGAAGGTGCTGATCGCCTCCGGCCTGCGCTACGACCTCGCGGTCGAGGACCCGGAGTACGTGAAGGAACTGGTGACGCACCACGTCGGCGGCTACCTCAAGATCGCACCGGAACACACCGAGCGCGGACCGCTCGACAAGATGATGAAGCCCGGCATCGGCAGCTACGACCGGTTCAGGGAGCTGTTCGAGAAATACAGCAAGGAGGCCGGCAAGGAGCAGTACCTGATCCCCTACTTCATCGCGGCACACCCGGGCACGACCGATCTCGACATGGTCAACCTCGCGTTGTGGCTGAAGAAGTACAACTTCCGGGCCGACCAGGTGCAGGCCTTCTACCCGTCACCGATGGCGACCGCGACGGCCATGTACCACTCGTCGAAGAATCCGCTGCGCAAGGTGACCTACGACAGCGAGAAGGTCGAGATCGTGAAGAGCCGCGTCAAGCGCCGCCTGCACAAGGCGCTCTTGCGCTACCACGACCCGGATAACTGGCCGATGATCCGCGAGACGCTGAAAGAAATGAAGCTCGAGCACCTCATCGGGTCCGGACCGGACAAGCTCGTACCCGCGGAGCAACCGAAGGGCTACAAGGTCAAAGGGTCGGCCCGACGCAAGAACACCAAGACAGCCCACGAGAAGCGCGTGCGCCGCGGCAAATTGCTGACGCAACACACGGGACTGCCTCCGCGGGAGAAGCGGTAGGACATGCCCGCGGATTCATCGGGCGATGTCTCGCTGCGGAGCGCCCGTTGCTCAAGTGCGTGACTGTGCATAACGATGCACAGCTGATACGCGCAAACTCCTCGCATGCGGCCTGCCGTTACTTGCGGATGCGTGCGTCAGATCGGGTACAGCAAAGGCAATACGATCGAGAAGCCGATCCACAAAATCACGATCAAGGGAATGCCCACTTTGAGAAAGTCCGCGAAGCGGTAACCGCCGGTACTCAGTATCAATAGATTTGTCTGGTATCCGAACGGCGTAGCGAAACTCATATTCGCACCAAACAGAACGGCGAGGACAAACGGTAGCGGATCAACTCCCAACTGCTGCGCCGCCGCTATTGCAATGGGGGTTCCAATAACGGCAGCCGCGTTGTTGGACACGATATTCGTCAACACCGCCATGATCAGGAGGAAAGCGCTGATAATTGCGGGTGTCGGCAAGCTTCCCGCCGCGATGACAAACCCGGCCGCAAGGAATTCGGCCATACCGGTTGCTACCAGCGCCTTGCCCATTGCCAGGCTGGCGACAATCAACATGATTACGGCGATCGGCAAGGATCGCCCAACATCGCGCCAGGCAATACATCCGAGAGCAATCATCAAGCCGACGCCGATCAGGGCCGAGATGGAGATCGGCAGCAGGCCGAGTGCCGCAACGCCTATAACCAGCGTGAGTACCAGCAATGCCCGTTTGGCTCGGTGTGCCCTGGGAAACTCCGTGGTGCCGTCGACGACCAACATCTTGCCGCCAGACTTCAAGGCATCGAGGGCGTCGCGAGTACCTTGTACCAGAACGACATCGCCAGCCCGCAGTTGGACCGAACCTGGATCCATTGCCTCGCGTTCGCCGGGCGCCCTCGCGCGATGTACGGCCAGCGGGGTCAGGTCGAAAAACGAGCCGAATGCAACATCGGCCAGTTTTCGGTGGTACAGGGGTGAGTCGCCCGTTATGACGATTTCGGCCAGCTGTTGCTCGCTTTCCCTTCGCGGTGCCTGCGAATTGGGCGACTCTAATTTGTCCGTTGTGTCGAAGAGTGAGGCTCCGATCGCTGTCTCGAAGCGCTTCAGGTTTTCCGGCGTGTCCTTCACACGCAGACGGTCGCCGGGCTGCAGTATTACCGACGGCAGCTTGGCCAGAATCAGCGATTCTCCTCGCCGGATCTGTTCTATACGCATTTCTTTTTGCGTCCTCTCCAGGACCTCTTTCAGGGTCTTTCCGTCGGCGAATCCGTTCTCGCTTACGGTGAGCTGAGCGTCGAAGACGCGGGGGCGGGTATCGGCAATCGGCATCGCCCGATCCGGCAGCAGCCGCGGCACGACCAGCCAGACGAACACGAGGCCCACGCTGCCCACCAGTAGCGCGGGGAGCGTGATATCGAACATGGCTATATCAGCTACCCCGAGATCTCGCGTAATGCCGACGACGAGCAGATTCGTCGATGTGCCAATCGTGGTGGACATCCCACCCATGATCGTTGCGAGGCCCATCGGCAACATGAAACCCGATGCCGGTCGCTTGGTACGCAACGCGATTCCGACCAGTATAGGAATCATCAATACGACGATCGGTGTGTCGTTAACGAAAGCACTCAGCACGAACACCGCGACGAGCATGAGTAGCAACGCAATCTGCGGCCGCTTCGACCACAATGCTCCCGCAAATCGTGCCACCGGTTGCAAAGCGCCCGTCGTCTCGAGTGCCTTGCCGATAACAATAAGGGAACAAATTGCGACCAGTGCCTCGTTACCGAAGCCGAGCAGGAACTGAGCCGGCTCGACAACTACACCGTCTACCTCGTAGGGAAACAGATGGAATCCGAGAATCAGCACGACGATTACGGCGAGACTCGAGGATTCCAGCGGCAGCCTGTCGCGCGTGAACAGGACCAGCGCCGTTACGATCAAAATAACGACGGCGATTCCGTGCGCATCCGGCGTAATCGTCTGCGTGGCCATGTCGCGGTACACCGTTCACTGAAAAGCCAGCGCTGCGGCGGCGCTCAAAATCCCAGCTTCCAGATAACGCCGGGACCGTAAATACGACCATCGTGGTAAATACTTACATTCGACGGGCTTGCCGCCATTCAACGAGTATCAACTGTTATCGTTGTGCGGGACAACACAAAAACTCGCTGCGGAATGATGGCCAACTATCTTCTGGACATCGTTATCCTGCTGACGGCAGCCGTCGTTGCCGTCCCAGTATTTCGTGCGGCGGGTTTTGGGGCAGTCCCCGGATTTCTTGTGGCGGGAATTCTCGTCGGTCCGTCCGGGTTCGCGCTGATCGACAAGGTTTCCGAGATCCGCCAGCTGGCCTAGCTGGGCGTCATCCTGCTGTTGTTCGTCATTGGCATAGAGCTGAGACCTGCACGCCTGTGGCGGACGCGGAGGCTGGTTTTCGGGCTCGGGACACTGCAGATAGTGATAACCGGGGCTTTTCTGACAGTCGGTATTCACCTGCTTCTTGACATTCCCTATCGTACGGCAATCCTGATCGGCCTCGC
>JBFEXY010000229.1:0-4265 GCA_041562415.1 Woeseiaceae bacterium | reverse complement strand
TAATCGGTCGTGCTGCAAAGCGCCCATGCGGTGCCTTTGACGACACGCTCGTTGCCGTCGGCGAGGCCTTCGCGGTAGTAATCCAGCGTCTTGTCGTTGACGAGCGCGGACAGAATATCCACGAACACCATCGTATGTGACTTGTCGGACATCGCGAGTGCGTCGATGACCTTGGGGATCACTTTCGGGCCGATCTTCTTGATCTTGGTGACGAGTCTGCGCGCGCCGGAGCTGGTGGGGTCCTTCTCGGCGACCAGCTGCTGGATCAGCTGCTCCGATCGAAATGACCCGAGCAGACTCATTGCAATGCTCCGCTTTGCACGGGCGAAACGCCGGTGGGGAAAGCCGTCTTTGGCTTCCCTGCACACGACATGTAAATAACCTTTCTGTTACGCAACGACAATCGTCTTGCTCTCGCCCACGCGAAGCGAGGCGCCCGAGACCATTTCGGCCCGCAAACGCCACCCTCAAACCCGATGCGGCGCATTATGCCACATCGTCCCGGCGCACATTCCTACCGCGAGCCTTGAAAAATCAGGCCCGAGGCGCATGTCCTGCCAGGATGAGGCACTTGGCAGCTGGCTGACCTCGGTTACAATGTGCGTCCCGCCGCTCCTCTCGAAGGGACGGTTACCCTAAATTTTACCTAATAAGAGAACCTGAAGTGTGACGTCGTCAACAGATTCCAGTGTGAAGCAGTTAATCGAGGCCCTGAAGTTACCGGGCTTGGACCACCCGATCGGCGATATCGGCCGCGTTGCCGCCGCCGAGGTAAAGGACTCGTCGGCCAAGCTCAGCATCGAACTCGGGTTCCCGGCGGACGGGGTGAATGCCCGCTGGCGGGAGTTTATTGCGGATGCCATCAAGGCAGAAACCGGGCTCGATGACGTGGATGTGACCCTGACGTCCTCGATCACCGCCCACGGCGTGCAGCGAAATCTCAAGCCCCTGACCAATGTGCGCAACGTGATTGCCGTTTCCTCGGGCAAGGGGGGCGTGGGCAAGTCGACGGTCGCCGTCAACCTGGCGCTCGCGCTCGCTTCGGACGGCGCGTCGGTGGGCTTGCTTGACGCGGACATATACGGACCTAGCCAGCCGCACATGGTCGGCCTGGTCGGGGAGCGGCCGACGACGACGGATGGACAGAGCATGGCGCCGATGGACGCGCTCGGCCTGCAGGTCATGTCGATCGGCTTCCTGATCGATCCGGACCAGCCGATGGTGTGGCGGGGTCCGATGGTGACGTCTGCGCTCAGTCAGTTACTCAATCAGACCAGCTGGCGCGATCTTGACTACCTGATCGTGGATATGCCGCCAGGTACCGGCGACATCCAGCTGACGTTGTCGCAGCAGGTGCCGGTCTCCGGCGCCGTGGTCGTAACGACGCCCCAGGACATCGCGGCGATCGACGCGCGCAAGGGCCTGGCGATGTTCCGCAAGGTCGCGATCCCGGTACTGGGAGTCATTGAGAACATGAGTACCTACATCTGCACGGCCTGCGGCCACGAGGAGGCAATCTTCGGTTCCGGCGGTGCAGATGCGATGGTGCGAGACTTCAATGTCGAATTGCTCGGCAAGCTGCCGCTCGACGCGCGCATCCGCGAGCAGGCGGACTCCGGCAACCCGACGGTGTCGTCGGATCCCGATTCGCCGGCCGCGGAGGCCTTTCGCGGCGCGGCGCGGCGCATGGCGTCGGCGCTTGCGATGCAGGGCAAGGACTACAGCGCCAGGTTCCCCAAGATCGTCATCGAGTAGCGCCCGTGAGCATCAAGTCGGATCGCTGGATTCGCCGCATGGCGGCCGAACACGGCATGATCGAACCCTTCGAACCGGGTCAGGTTCGTGAGAACGAAAACGGCCGCATTGTCTCATACGGCACGTCGAGCTACGGCTACGACGTGCGGTGCTCCAGCGAGTTCAAGATCTTCACGAATATCAACTCGGCTATCGTGGATCCGAAGGGTTTCGACCAAACCAGTTTCGTCGACATCGAGAGCGACGTTTGCGTGATACCGCCGAATTCCTTCGCGTTGGCGCGTACCGTGGAATATTTCCGAATCCCGAGGACCGTCCTCACGATTTGTCTCGGCAAGTCGACGTACGCCCGCTGCGGCATCATCGTGAACGTAACGCCGCTCGAGCCCGAATGGGAAGGGCACGTCACCCTGGAGTTCTCCAATACGACACCGCTGCCGGCAAAAATCTATGCCAACGAAGGCGTTGCGCAGATGTTGTTCCTCGAGTCCGATGAAGCCTGCGAGACGTCCTACAAGGATCGTGGCGGCAAATACCAGGGCCAGACCGGCGTAACCCTCCCCAAGGCCTGACGCCCTCACTCACGCCCGCCCCCCGAACGAACCCAACTAACCTGGCTCGACGACCCGACAGCTCCACTACTTCGGGGGCGGGCTGCGGCGACGATTTTTCTCGTCATGGCTCCCTTCGGTCCGCTTTACTTCCTCGAAAAACATCGCCGGCAGCCCGCCCTTGCCTGCTACGAAGCACTGGCCCAGGCGAGCCGGGGCGTTTGTCGACCGAAGTAAAGCGCAGCGCAGCGAGCCATGAGGGAGACAATTGCCCCGGTCGCCTGGCCCCGGTTTGGGGTGCGGCTCGGGCGGCGGTCTGGCCCGGGTTTTGCCGGTGGTTGGGGAGTCAGAGGTCGAAATCGAGGATGACCGGCTCGTCGAGGCGCTTTCCGTCGAGCCAGGTGGCCCCGTCCTGCATGTGGAGGCGGCCTGAGCCGAACCAGTCTGCAGCGGTGGGGTAGATCTGGTGTTCGACGGCCTGGACCCGTTGCATCAGGTCATCAGGATCGGTGCTCGGCGCAACGCGGATCCTGCCCTGTACAATGCGCGGCCCGCCGTCGAGTTCCTCGGTCACGAAGTGCACGGTGCTGCCGTGGTGTGTGTCACCCGCTTCGAGAACTCGTGCATGGGTGTTCAGGCCCGGGTAGCGCGGCAGCAGGGCCGGATGGATGTTTAGAATCCGGCCGTGGTAGTGCTGCACGAACCACGGGCTGAGAATGCGCATGAAGCCCGCGAGAACGATCAACTCCGGATTCCACGGCGCCAGCGCTGCGGCGACTGCGCGATCGAATTGCTCCCGGGTATCGAAATCGCCGTGTTCGATGCATTGAGTTTCAATGCCTGCTTCGCGCGCCCGCGTCAGGCCGTAAGCGTCCGGCCGGTTCGAAAATACGCCGCAAAGGTCGACCGATACCGAACCCTGCGCGGTACGGTCGATGAAAGACTGCAGGTTCGTGCCGGACCCTGATATCAGGATTGCCGTCTTGCAGCGTCCCGTGTTCAAAGGAACTGTACCGGAGCGATACCTTCGGCGATCCGGCCGATCTGCCAGGCTGATTCACCCGCCCGCGCAAGTATGTCGATGCTCGTCGCGACATCCGCCGGGTCCACGACGACGATCATGCCGACACCGCAGTTGAATGTGCGGCGCATTTCATCGGGAGTGATGTTGCCTGCAGCGGCCAGCCAGTCGAAAACTGCGCCCTGTTCCCAGGACGTCGTGTCGATCTCGGCGTGCAGGGAACCGTCGAGGATGCGCGGCAGGTTTTCGGTGATACCGCCGCCAGTGATGTGAGCCATCCCCTTGATCGTTACGGCGCGCATGAGTTCCAGCACCGGCTTTACGTAGATTCGCGTGGGGGCGAGCAGCCGTTCGCTCGCGCGCACGCCATCGATATTGCTGTCGCCCGCCATTTCGAGGACTTTGCGAAGCAGCGAGTAACCGTTCGAGTGTGGTCCGCTGGAAGCGATGCCGATCAACGCGTCGCCGGCTGCGATGGTGCTGCCGTCGATAATCGCATCCCGTTCCACCGCACCGACGCAGAATCCGGCGAGGTCGTAGTCACCTTCGGCATACATGTCCGGCATCTCGGCGGTCTCACCGCCAATAAGGGCCGCTCCGGCCTGGCTGCAGCCCGCCGCGATGCCTTTGACCACGTCCGCAGCCACCTCGATATCGAGTTTTCCACAGGCAAAATAATCGAGGAAAAACAAGGGCTCTGCGCCTTGAACCAGCACATCGTTGACACACATCGCAACGAGGTCGATACCGATCGTGTCGTGGACGCCGAGCTGCTGGGCAAGCTTCAGCTTTGTTCTCACACCATCGGTTCCCGAGACGAGCACGGGCTCCCGGTAGCGGTCTGGCGGCAGCGCGAATAGTCCGCCGAAGCCGCCGATACCCGACATGACTTCCGGTCTGCGGGTTGCCGCCACGATGGGCTTGATACGCTCGACGAG
>JBFEXY010000228.1:0-4280 GCA_041562415.1 Woeseiaceae bacterium | reverse complement strand
CCCGACGCCAACACGTTGCGCTGAAAGACTTCCGCATACCCGCCGAGTGATGCCACTCCCTCCTGGATGCGAGCGCCACCCGAATCGTTCAATCCGATGACGGGCGCGCCAACCTTCATCGCCTGGTCCATGAGCTTGCAGATCTTCTCGGCATGCGCCTCGGACAGGGAGCCACCGAAAACGGTGAAATCCTGGCTGAATACAAAGACGAGCCGGCCATTGAGCGTGCCGGTCCCGGTGACTACGCCGTCACCAGGGACCTTTTTGTCGGCCATGCCGAAATCGGTGCAGCGGTGTTCGACGAAGGTGTCCCACTCTTCGAAGCTTCCCTCGTCGAGCAACAGCTCGATGCGTTCGCGCGCGGTCAGCTTACCGCGGCCGTGTTGAACGTCGATCCGTCGCTGCCCGCCTCCCAGTGCGGCTGCCTCGCGTTTTTTCTCGAGTTCTTTAACTACTTCCTGCATGTCCCACCCTGTTTGCGCCGCGCCTCCGCGACGTTCTACTTGTTTTTGACGCCCACTCCTTACACGGCAGCCTGGCGCCTCTCGATGATCCCGAGCACTTCATCCGCGGCTTCGAGGATGTTAGTGCCCGGGGCAAATACGGCGGAAACGCCGCCGGCAAGCAACGCTTCATGGTCCTGCGGCGGAATGACGCCACCGCAGATGACGACGATGTCGTCCGCGCCTTCCTTCTTCAGGCCGTCGATGACTTGCGGAACCAGTGTCTTGTGACCAGCGGCCTGCGACGAGATGCCGATGACGTGCACGTCGTTTTCGATCGCTTCGCGAACCGCCTCGTCCGGCGTCTGGAATAGCGGCCCGATGTCCACGTCGAAACCGATATCGGCAAAGGCCGTCGCGATCACCTTGGCGCCGCGGTCGTGCCCGTCCTGGCCGAGCTTGCAGATCAGCATGCGCGGGCGGCGGCCCGTGGCCTTTTCGAATTCGACGGCTCGCTGACGCAGCGAGGTAAATTCATCATCATCTTCATACACGGCGCCATACACTCCCGTAACCGACTGGGTGACGGCGCGATGCCGCCCGTAGACTTTTTCAAGCGCATCGGAAATCTCGCCGACCGTGGCGCGCGCACGTGCGGCGTCGACGGCGAGCGCCAGCAGGTTGCCGGTCTTGTTCTCTGCTGCCCTGGTCAAAGCGAGCAGGACCTCGTTGCAGGCTGCCTCGTCCCGACTGCTGCGCACCGTCTCGAGCCGCCGGATCTGCGCCTCGCGCACGGCCGCATTGTCGATATCGAGAATGTCGATTTCCGTTTCTTCTTCCTGTTGGTACTTGTTGACGCCGACGATCGTCTCCTCGCCGCGGTCGATTCGCGCCTGGCGCAGAGTGGCGGACTCTTCGATGCGCAACTTGGGCATGCCGGTTTCGACAGCCCGCGTCATGCCGCCCATCTCCTCGACCTCGTCAATGAGCTTGCGCGCCGCGGCCGCGAGTTCATTCGTCAGGTTTTCGACATAGTAGGAACCCGCCAATGGGTCCACGACCTTCGTGATGCCGGTTTCTTCCTGCAGCACGAGCTGGGTGTTGCGGGCGATGCGGGCCGAGGCCTCGGTCGGCAGCGCAAGGGCCTCATCGAATGAATTCGTGTGCAGCGACTGCGTCCCGCCGAAAGCGGCCGCCATGGCCTCCACCGTGGTCCGGATGATATTCGTGTGGACGCTCCTGGCGGTGAGGCTGACACCCGATGTCTGGCAATGCGTGCGCAGCATCAGCGAGCGCGGGTCTTGCGGCGAGAACTTCTCGGCCATGAGCGTCGACCACAATAGTCGTGCAGCGCGCAGCTTCGCCACTTCCATGAAGAAGTTCATGCCGATCGCGAAGAAGAACGACAGCCGCGGTGCGAAAGCGTCCACGTCGAGGCCGCTGTCGATCGCCGCGCGTACGTACTCGATGCCGTCGGCGATCGTGTACGCAAGTTCCTGGGCACAGGTCGCGCCGGCTTCCTGCATGTGATAGCCGGATATCGAAATGGAATTGAAGCGCGGCATGTTGGCGGAGGTGTACGCAATGATGTCGGACACGATCCGCATGGACGGCTCGGGAGGATAGATATAGGTGTTGCGAACCATGAACTCCTTGAGGATGTCGTTCTGCAGCGTTCCGGCCAGCTGTCCGGGAGCGGCGCCCTGTTCTTCGCCGGCGACGATGTACATCGCCATGATCGGCAAAGCGGCTCCATTCATCGTCATGGAAACCGACATCTTGTCCAGCGGAATACCGTCGAACAGGATCTTCATGTCCTCGATACTGTCGATCGCCACGCCGGCTTTGCCGACGTCGCCGACGACACGCGGGTGATCCGAGTCGTAACCACGATGCGTTGCGAGATCGAAAGCGACTGACAGGCCGGTCTGGCCGGCCGCCAGGTTCTTCCGGTAGAAGGCGTTGGATTCCTCGGCCGTGGAAAAACCGGCGTATTGGCGTACGGTCCACGGACGGCCCGCATACATCGTGGCTTTGGGCCCGCGGACAAATGGCGCCATGCCCGGTAGCGAGTCGAGATGTTCGATGCCCTCGAGATCTTCCGCGGTGTACAGCGGTCTTACCGCGATCCCCTCCGGCGTATTCCAGGTCAGCTCATCCGGTGACCGGCCTTTGCATTCCTTGCTCGCCAGTTCGCGCCAGTCGTCAATCGATTTCTTCGAAAACTTTGTCATCGTGGGGCATGCTCTTTGGCGTGGCGGTGCAAGCCGCCATTATTGCTTGTTATTGAGACCACAAAGTATAGGCCAGATCGGAAACGATTCATTACCAACCTGCCGTAATGACTTCAATAATAAAGGAATTGAAAGTAGGCTGTGCCGCGACAAAGGTAGCATGACCGGGATTTGTTCCAATGATTACCAGAATCGTCAGAATGCATTTCCGACCAGACGAGCGGGCAGCTTTTCTGGATATTTTCAATGCATCCAAGCACTTAATTCGGCAGTTCGATGGATGCCAGTATCTGCGCCTGTACAACGAAGCCGGCTGCCCTGATGTCTTCTTCACGTTCAGCGTCTGGACATCGGCCGCGCACCTCGATGCCTACAGGAGTTCGAAGCTATTCCAGGACACCTGGACGGATACGAAGGCCTTGTTCGCAGACAAGCCGCAGGCATGGTCCATGGAGGAGTTGGAAACTGTCTAACCGGGAACCTGCTGCGAACGTCGATTTCCACGGCTGCACGGCCATATCGCACGGCACGATGGACAATGGCTGCCAATTCCTGGAAACGGCCACGGTATTGCCGCGAGCAGTTGATGAAGTGTTCGCGTTCTTCGCTAACGCCGAAAACCTGGAACGAATCACGCCGCCGGAACTCGCTTTCAAAATCCTGACGTCAACCCCTATCGATATCAGGGAAGGGACAATCATCGACTATCGTCTGCGTCTCTTCGGAGTGCCCTTTCACTGGCGCACCCGGATTGTCCAATGGCAACCGAGCGATCAGTTTATCGACGAACAGATCCGCGGGCCGTACAGGAGCTGGCGGCATCTGCACACGTTTGTCGAGCACGAGAACGGTACGCGGATGACCGATCGCGTGGAGTATCGCTTGCCGTTCCACGCCGCGGGCTCTCTCGCGCTGCCGCTGGTCCGGCGACAGCTGGACCGGATCTTCAGCTACCGCGCGGGCACCATCCGGCAACTATTGGGCAGCGAGGACTGACGTTCGACGGAGAGTAGTTCATTCGAGGGTGGATGACGTTGCGGATGCGAGTGGTGAGTCAATCGACATCAACCGCAGGTGGGATGCGCAGGACTTGCGACTGGAAACGGACGTCTCGGTAACGGGCCAATAAGCAAAAAGGCCCGGCATGTGCCGGGCCCTTCCTTCGACAATCGATTCTTGCCTGCTACATTCCGCTGCCTTTCACTTCCCACATGTAGTCGTCGTGGGCATCGCAGATTTCCGTGAACGTCTCACCGAGCGGGTTATCCATTAATGCCGCGGTGAGCTTGGACCGGGCTGCCATGAGCGACTTCATGTCTTTCGCGGTCATCGTGGCCACGCGCCGGATGTGGCCACCGACGATATGTTCGAGGTATCCCCAGGATGTCACATCGCCATCAGCGACCAGCTTGTCGTACGCGGGTGCGAAGACCTGCGTCACGAGGGCGTCTGCCTGTGCCTCGCGACTGTCACAGACATAGTACGTCGAAAAGACGGCTTTGCCGGGCTCGCTCGTCCCTGCCTTGCCGGCTACTCGTCTCCAGATGTAGTCGTCATGCTTGTTGCAGATCTTGCTGGCCTCCGTAGACATCTTTTCGTTCTT
>JBFEXY010000227.1:0-4282 GCA_041562415.1 Woeseiaceae bacterium | reverse complement strand
TTCAATTCGGACCTGCGCTACACGGACGTCTTTGCCGACGTCGGTTTTCTCACGATGGACCTCACCGAGAAAGGCCATTCGGACCTCGCCGCCCATTTTCTTAATCGCTATCTCGAGCGCAGTGGCGACTACGATGGCGCCGTACTACTGGACCTGTACTTCGTCTATCGCTGTCTCGTTCGTGCGAAGGTCGCGGCCATCCGATGCCGGGAACGCGACTCAGAGGCCGAGCGATCGGCCGACACCAGGGACGCGCAGGAATACTCTGCGATGGCCCGCCGCCAGGCCACCAGCGGCCGACCGGTGCTGGTCATCATGTGCGGCCTCTCCGGCTCGGGCAAAACCTGGTTGTCCGAACGGCTCATGGCGGCACTGCCAGCCATTCGCGTGCGCTCCGACATCGAGCGCAAACGTTTGTTCGGGCTCGACGAAACGGCCGGGAGCGGATCCGGCATCGGTACCGGAATCTATTCACCGGAAGCAAGCGCGGAGACATACGGGCGCCTGTTCACGCTGGCGGATGGCCTTTTAAAGGCGCGGCACCACGTCATTCTCGACGCCGCATTCTTGCGGAAGCAGCAGCGAGAGTCCGCACGTGACGTAGCAACGGCTGCCGGCTGCGAGGCCGTGCTGGTTTATGCCGAAGCGCCACTCGAGGTGCTCAGGTCACGCATTGAAAAACGTGCAACGCGCAAAGACGAAGCCTCGGAAGCCGATCTCGCCGTACTTGAACACCAACTCGGAACGGCCGGGGACCCACTCGCCGAAGACGCTGACCTGGTCGTCGACACGAGCGGCGATGTCGACATCGCAGAACTCGTAGAGACGATCCGCTGTACACTCTCGTCGAGGCGCAGATAGGCCTTTCCCCTGACACCAAGGACTGCCAATGTACTCTCCTGATCGAGCATTAATCTCCTCTGTCCTCATTGCGGCATGCGTCGTCTTCGCCGCCTGCTCCAGGCCGGGTAACGAGGTGAGCGCTGTCGAGCCGGCGATGGACACGCTGGTAAGCGCCGCCTGGCTGGAAGAACATCTCGACGATCCGGATCTCGTGGTGCTGGATGCTACCGTCATCGTCCAGCCGGATGGCAGCGGCGGGTTCCTCTCCGTCAACGGCAGGCCGAGCTACGAGTCCGGCCACATTCCGACGGCCGGATTCGCCGATCTTCTCGGCGACCTGTCCGATGGCGACAGCCCTTACGAATTCACGATGCCGTCGCCGGAACAGTTTGCGGCCGCCATGGAGGCACTCGGCGTCAGCGACGATTCGCGGGTCGTCCTGTACGACGCCGGCGGCTCGGTCTGGGCTGCCCGCGTCTGGTGGATGCTGCGCTGGATCGGCTTCGATCGGGCCGCACTGCTGGATGGCGGGCTGACCGCCTGGACCGCCGGCGAGCGCCCGCTGTCGACCGAGCCCGCCAGCCGGCCCGCCGGAACACTCACCGTCAATCTTCGCCCGGAACTGATCGCCGACCGCGACGAGGTGCTCGCATCGATCGAGGATGAATCGGTCACCCTGATCGATTCGCTGCCCCCTGCTTACTTCCGCGGCGAGACCTCGATGTACGCGCGGCCTGGTCACATTCCCGGCGCGGTAAACATCCCGGTATTTTCGGCCCTCGACGAGACCGGGCATTACCGGTCGCTCGATGAACTGGCGTCAATATTCGAAGGCGAACGCGATGGCCGGGCGATCACCTATTGCGGCGGCGGAATCGCCGCGTCGTCAAACGCATTCGTCATGACGAGGCTCGGTTTTTCCGATGTCGCCGTTTATGACGCATCACTGCAGGAGTGGACGGCCGATCCGGACCTGCCGCTCGAGATCGATCTCGAGTCGTTCGACAGCGAGGATTAGCGAACCCGGTTGCCGAACGCGTCCCAGACCTCTACCTCGCCGTACTGTAGCGAACGGACCTTGTCTTCGATCTGTGCGAGGTCGCCGACGATGACCCAGGTCAGCTTGCGGGGATCGATCACGCTGCGTGCACGTTCGTTAACGTCGTCGGTCGTGACCAAATCGATTCGCTCCGCGCGCGTTTCCGCGTAATCGAACGGCAGGCCGAAACTGTCCGACGTCATGATGCTTGCGAGGAAGCCCCGATTCGTCGAGAACGTGCCTGGCAGCGAGCGCATGCGGTTGATCTTCACGCGTGACACCTCGGTGTCCGTGGCCGGCCGTGTCGTTACGAACTCGTCGAACTCCTTCATGATCTCCTGCATGCTTTCCATCGTCTTGTCGGTCTGCACACTGCCACTCACAGCGATGTACTGATCGCCGCTGGTGTTCTGCTGGATGCCGGAACGCATGCCGTAGGACCAGTGCTTGTCCTCGCGCAGGTTCATGTTGATGCGTGCCTCGAAGCCGCCGCCGAACACGCCGTTCATGATGTAGAACTCCGTAGAGGTTTCCGGATCGTATGGCGGCAGGGCATGGCCGGCGTGGATCGTGCTCTGCGGCGCCTCGGGGTGGTCAACCAGGATGACGCGCGGCTTCGCAGACAGTGCCTCACCGATCGGCTTGCGCCCCGAATCCGCATCCGCTCGCCATTTGCCGAAAGAACGTTCGACGACCCGGGTCGCTTCGTCGATGCCGATGTCGCCGATCATGAACACCGTCATGCTGCCCGGCGTGATTTCGCGGCCGTGAAATTCGACCAGCATGTCGCGATTTACCTGGGCGACCAGCTCCGGGGTCCATACCGACCCCATCGGGCTGTCGCTTCCGTAAATGGCCCGCTCGAACAGGCTTCCCGCGGCGCTCGACGGCGACTTCTCGAGCGTCGCGAGCCAGGCGGCAATCTGCTGCTTCAGTTTCACCAGCTCGTCGTCCGGGTACGTCGGATTGCGCAGCACCTCGGCCGCCAGCTCCATGGACTCTTCGAGTTTGCTGTGCAGGATGCGATAGCTGAAAGAACTCTCTTCGGTACCCGCCTGCAGCTGCCCGCTCATCGCGATCGCGTCCTTTGCCGCGGCCAATTCGTGGACGTCGTACTTCTTCGTGCCCTTGTCCATCAGCGACATCGCGAAGCTCGCAAGCCCGGGCGCCTCGGGCGGGCTGGCCGTGCCCCCCGCACCGATGCGAATCGATACATCCACGATCGGCAAGGTGTCGCGCGTTGCGACCACGATGCGCATGCCATTGTCGAGCGTCGCCGTCTCGATACCAGGGAAAGAGACGTTCGCGTCCGCCGACACCTCGGGAATCTTCGAGCGGTCGACCACGGCTCCCGTCGCCCGGTACTCGGGGAACGGCAGCACGGTCAGCTCGTAGTAGCCGCGAGTCAGCCAGCGATTCGCAGTGTCCCTGAGTTCGGATTGCGTGGCCGCGTTCAGCCACTCCAGTTCCTTGTTGATGTACAGCGGATCATCCGAATACAGGTGGCCTTCCGCCAGCACGCGGCCGATCGCCGAACTGCGCTCGAGCGCGCCGATCATGTACATGTTTACACCGAGCTTGGCGTTCTCCACGATCTTCTTGTCGGGGCCTGACTCGAGGTATTCCGCGATGATGCGGTCGACGACCGGCAGCACTTCCCCGGGAGTGACGCCGGGTTTCAGGTCGATCGTCAGCGTGTACTCGCCACTCAACACCCGCCCGTACGCACTGCCACGAACGCTCGTTGCAAGCTGCAGGTCGTCGACAAGTGTTTTCCGCAACGGGGAGTTCTTGTTGCCGACGAGCGAATCATTGACGAGATACATCAATGTCGTGTCGCGATCATTGAGCCCGGGCAGTGCCCAGACGCGGGCGATACGCGTCTGGCCGACGCGGTCGTACATCGATTCCCTGCGATTCTCGGTGAGGTTCGGGACCCACTTCTTCGGGTACACGAGCGGCACGCCGGCCGGCGCTTCGGCGAAGTAGTGTGAAACCTTCTCCTTCGCGGTTTCGAGGTCGATGTCGCCCGCGAGCACCAGTACGACGTTGGAAGCGCCGTAGTAGGTATTGAACCATTCGTGCACGTCTTCAACGGAGGCGTTATCCAGGTCCGCCATCGAGCCAATGATGGAGTGGCGGTAAGGGTGATCCACCGGGTACAGCCCGTCGCGGATACGGTCGCCCATTTGCGCATAGGGCCGATTCTCGCGCTGCCGTTTCTCGTTCTTGACCACGCCGCGTTGCTCGTCCAGCGCCTCCTGCGTCACCGCGCCGAGCAGGTAACTCATGCGGTCGCTTTCCATCCACAGCGCCATGTCGAGTGCACCGGTCGGCACGGTCGCATAGTAGTTGGTGCGATCCTCGGAGGTCGTACCGTTCATCCCCGTGGCACCCGCG
>JBFEXY010000226.1:0-4294 GCA_041562415.1 Woeseiaceae bacterium | reverse complement strand
GCGGCGACGATTTTTCTCGTCATGGCTCCCTTCGGTCCGCTTTACTTCCTCGAAAAACATCGCCGGCAGCCCGCCCTGCGAATCTTTGCGCGGTATCGCGGCTGCAGCGTATCGTCTGCAGCAGGCCGGCCGGGGTGTTCCTCGAGGGAAGTAAAGCGCAGGCGAGCGCAGCGAGCCGAGCCATGACCGAGAGGAATTCCCCAGCGGCCTGCCCTGCCGAGGTGCTCGCCGGGATCAGGCGACGGGAAGCATCTCGCGCTCGCTGTTCATTGAGTGAGCTCGATTACCAGTGGCCGGTGTTCGGCATCGACGCCCAGGGTTCTTTCGGCGGCAGCGCGTCGCCTTTCTGCAGGAGCTCGATCGAGATGTTGTCGGGAGAGCGCACGAACGCCATGTGGCCGTCGCGCGGCGGGCGGTTGATGGTCACGCCGGCATCCATGAGTTTCTGGCAGAGCGCGTAGATATCGTCGACCCGGTAGGCAAGGTGACCGAAGTTTCGTCCCTCGTCATATTCTTCCGGGTCCCAGTTATACGTTAGCTCCACCTGTGCATCTTCGTTGCCGGGTGCGGCCAGGAAGACAAGAGTAAAACGGCCCTTTTCGTTTTCGTAACGCCTCAGTTCGACGAGCCCGAGCTTGTTGCAGTAAAAGTCCAACGACTCGTCGATGTCACTGACGCGCACCATCGTGTGCAGGTACTTCATGAATTAGTCCCGGTTGCAGAGGTTTGTTGAAACGGATCACAATGGTCGTCCATTGCGGCGCAGCGAGCAATACGTGTACGACATTCGAACGATTACTCTCGATCTCGATGACACATTGTGGGATATAGCGCCCGTCATACGGCGCGCAGAAACGCAACTGCGCAACTGGCTCGAGGAACGATACCCGCGTATCGTCGAAATGCACCAGCCGGAGGATATCGTCGAACTGCGTGCCCAGGTCGTCGCGGAGTTCCAGGACCGGTCGCACGACCTGACATTCATACGTTGCGAGGTGCTTGCACGCATGGGCATCGCTGCGGGATACGGAGACGATTTCGTCGATGAGGCATTCGATGTCTTCGATAGGGAGCGCAACACGGTCGAATTGTTCCCCGAGGTGCGACCGGCACTCGAGTCTCTCGCGAGCCGATTCACGCTGGTGGCCGTGACGAACGGCAATGCGAAACTCGAGCGAATCGGCATTGACCACTTCTTCCACGCTGTCGTGTCGGCGCGCTCCGCCGGCGCCGCCAAACCGGCGAGGCCAATCTTTGACGCCGCGGTCAGCGTCGGCGGTGCGGCCGCGCACGAGACCCTGCATGTCGGGGACCATCCGGAATTCGATGTACACGGGGCGCGTCTGGCGGGCCTGCGGGCGGTCTGGCTGAACCGCAACGCCCACGATTGGCCGGGCGGCCTCGAGCCGCCGGAGCGGATTGTTTCGAACCTCCGACAGCTCGATGAGCTGCTCGACGCCAACGAATAGCCCGAATGAACACACCGCTGATTCTCTACGTGCCGGGGTTGCTGCCGAAGCCCGAAGCCGGCGTCCATAAGGAGGCGTTGAGGCGCTGCCTCATGGAAGGACTTCGGCGGCACGATGCCCGGGTCGCCGAGGAGTTCGCCGCGAGCGAGCGCAGCTTCGATCTGGTTGCCTGGACGTACGATTTTTATCGTGAACATCGTGACTTCGGGCTCGACGCGAAGTCGATAGAGGATCTGCTCAGCCAGCCGGACGCGACCGAGCAGGATATCGTCGAGGCGTCATCGCTCGGCAAGCGGATAATGCGCTGGTTGTATCGTGTCGGTAACCTGTTTCCGTTCCTGATCCCCCATCTTGCCGACGAGAGAGTCGAACTGCATCTGCGCGACTTGATACGTTACGCCCGCAACAGCAATGACATTGCCACGCATACGCGCGAGATGCTCAAAATGCCGCTGCGTGCGGCGTGGGAGTCGGGCAGGCCGGTGCTGCTTGCGGCACACAGCTTGGGCTCGGTGATTGCATACGATGCGCTCTGGGAAATGAGTCACGACGCGCGGGACGAATTGCGGGTCGATCTGCTTTTGACCATGGGGTCGCCGCTCGGTCAGGGTTACCTGCAACGGCGCATCCTCGGGCACGACAAATCCGGGCCGGCACGCTACCCCAGCAATATCCGTCGTTGGGTCAACCTTTCCGCGGTAGGCGACATGACCGCGGTGAATCCTCACCTGAAGAATGATTTCGGCGAGATGTTGGGGCTAGGGCTGGTCGAGGGCATCGAGGACATCGAGATATTCAATTTCTTCCGCTACGACGGCGAACTGAATGTGCATGCCGAGTACGGCTACCTGGTCAACAACGTGACTGCGGCTGTTGTCGCCGACTGGTGGCAACAACAGCAACATTCCGGTTAGCAGTCAGCTTGCGTCGAGATTCGGCTTGATGACGATGTCGATGCGGCGGTTCTTTTCCCGCCCGGACGCCGTCTCGTTGCTCGCCACGGGACGCGTTTCGCCGTAGCCGGTAGCGATCAGACGATAGCTCGGAATGCGCATTGCATTGATCATGTACTGCTGTACAGACTCTGCGCGGTCCTGCGACAGTTTCTGATTCAGATCGTCACCACCGTGTGAGTCGGTGTGCCCCTCGATGATCAGTTCGCTGCGGGGAAACACGTCGATGGCCTTCTCCACCTTGCCGAGCAGATCGAAATTCGACGGCTTCAGCTGAGCGGAACCGCTGTCGAACGTCAGGCCGACCAGGCGCATGATGATCGTGTTGCCCTGGCGGAATACGCGGGCCTCGTCGTTGCTGAACATCCTTTCGACCTGCTCGAACTGTTCCTTGATACGCTCCTGTGCCTCGATGCGCTGAATCAGCGCGGTGCGTTCCGCCGTTGCCCCACCGAGGCGCTCGTCGAGAGCCCGCAGCTCTTCCTCCATGTCGGCAAGGCGCAACTGGTTGTCGGCATTCTCCTGCTCGAGCGCCTGCTTCTCGTTGCGCAGATTCTCGATGTAGGTGACGAGTTCGACCGTCAGTCGGTCGGGCCCGTCGTGCATGTCGGGGATGACGTCGGCGGCACCCGCGATAGCGCGGAACTGTTCTTCCCAGAGCAGCACGAGCTGTTCGGGCGACAGGTCCTTGTCGCGAACCTTCAGGACGATCTCCGACAGGTAGATGGCGTGCTTGGCTTCGTAGTTTGCCTGCTGGGCAAGGTTGCGAGGGAGGTCCGTATCATAACGGTTCTCGTTGAGCTCACGCTCCGCGTCCGCAAGCAGCTGCTTCGCCTTGCCGAGGGTTATCGGGGCGTAACGGCCCACACGTCGGCGGTCTGCCTCGGAAAGCAGCTGACGCGTTTCGCCGAGGTACTGCGCCTTGATCGCGACAAGTTCTGCATCCCGGTAGAGCGTGGTCGCTTCCACCTCGCGTCGTTTGGCGCTCTTCAGATTACCGCCCTCGAGGTAGCGAATCGCGTCGGCGAACTTGTCCTGTGCGTCCTCCCAGAGGTCCGTCGCCAGTTTCGGCGCCTGTGCGTTGGCCGCGTCCTGGCGGCTCTTCAGCGCCTGGGCCAGCGCCGTCTTCGCGAGCCCGGCCGCTTTCGCGGCGTCCGTGAAGTAATTGGCGGCTTCCGCGGCGTTGGTGCGTACGTACTCGATGTTGCGGCCGCGCTCCAGCGCCTGCTCCGCATCCTGATACTCGCGCATGCCACGCTCGTAGGTCCTCGGCGCCAGCCATTCGGCTTCGACCGCGTCGGCGGCCGCCTTGGCGGCATCCGCGTCCTTGAAAAATGTGCTTCTAAGTTCGTTCTGTGCCAGAGCTGATGCGGCTCCGAGCGCCAATACGCCCAGAATCAGGGTCTGTGGCCACGCTGGTATTACGATCATCTAATCGTTCCCCGGTTTGTTCGTGAGGAGAACTGCCCAAGCGACTGGCAGTTACAGCTCGATGTTACATATCCCGCGGGCCCAAAACTGTGCACCGCGTCGCCGATTTTCGCTGATTTTTCCTAGAATTCCAGAATATTACGCTCGAATCTTCATCTTTGCAGGGCTATGCATAGTCGTGTTGCACAGCAGCATCCCGAATCCATGCCCGGTTTCGGCTGTGAAGCAGGTCACCGTTTGCGCTCCGCATCCCGTCGCGTCGGAAATTTGTGCTGTAGCTCACAGTCACCGAAAAATGACGGGCGTAGTCTTTAACCATGTCCGCAAAGTACTACACACAGTTCATCCTGACCGACACGCAGTATCGTGACGGTAATGAATTCAGCGGCGTGGTGGAACTGAGCCAGCCGATGGATCACAACACGGATACGCGCGACATAG
>JBFEXY010000225.1:0-4298 GCA_041562415.1 Woeseiaceae bacterium | reverse complement strand
TCGATGCCGTCCAGCCCGGGCATCCGAATATCCAGCAACACGATGTCCGGAGTGGTCTCGGCCGCAAGGCTGATTGCCTCCTCGCCGTTGCCGGCCTCGGCGACCACTTCGTATTCGTCGAAATCTTCGAGCAGTTGCCGCAGCCGGTCGCGCGCGGGCTTCTCGTCGTCAACGATCAGAACTTTCATCGGCGCATCACGCCTCTCCCTCCTCGAGAGGGAATCTCAGGCTGACCGTGAACCGGTCATTCTCATCGGAGATCTCAACGGCGGCGCGATTGCCATAGGCGAGTTCGAATCGTTGGCGGATATTGCTCATCGCCATCTTGTTGCCGCGCTTCGAGCGCTCCGTGCCGCTCGCAACCGGGTTAGACATCGATATGATCAGGTCCTTGCCGTCGCGTTTCCCTGTGACGGATACCTCGCCGCCGTCCGGCAAAAGCTCGATGCCGTGGTATATCGCGTTTTCCAGCAGTGGCTGGATCGTGAGGCTGGGAATCAGTGCGCGCATCGGCAGGTCTGCAACGTCCCAGCGCACGCGCAGCCGGTCGCCCAGCCGCAACTTCTCGATGCGCTGGTAGATCGCGGCGGTCTCGAGTTCCTGCTTCAGCGATGTGCGGTTTTTCGAGCTGCCGAGATTGGCACGAAGCAGATCGGACAGGTCCTCGACCGCCTCTTCGGCCTGGCGGGGATCCGAACGTGTCAGCGAGGCGATCGTGTTCATGCTGTTGAACAGGAAATGCGGGCGGATCAGTGCCTGCAGCGCGCTGATCCGCGCCTGGGCTTCCAGCACGATGCTGCGCCGCCACTCGCTGGAGACATACAGGTAGCGCATACCGAGCGCGATGACGATGGCGCTTACCATGAAGGTCCGGAACAGGAACCCTGCGTGTGAGTCGTGAATGATCACGGACTCGGCGAAGATGCGGGTCAGTTGATACGCGATCTCCGCCAGTACAAGGCACATCGTGAGAAGGAGGAGAAATCCGAGCACGAACGCGCGGGTCTTACCTGCCGCCTCGAGGCGGTTGCGAAGCACGCACATAAGTGCACAGCCGAGCAGCGCGAGCCACAGTACGAACAGCGCGGTCTTGGAGAGTTCGAAAAGGAATCGCCCGGTTTCGGTGGTACCGGCGAGCGTCAGTGCGATGGCTACCAGCGCAGCGACGAGTACGACGATAAAAACCGTGCCGGTTGCACAGAAATCAGGCAGGTATACCTGGGAATCTGATTCCGCGGCCTTGCTGGAACCTGGGGTTGTGGCCAAACCTGGCGCTCCTCGCGAACTGAGTCCGGATTGTAGCGCCGGGTGCTGAGCTTTTCTCTATGAGCAGGTTTCCTGGATCGCCTCTTCTGCCTTGCGGCGCGCCTCGAGTATCTGCTTGTCATCGAGATACTGCCGTTCACCGGCGTCATTCTCGCGATAAAGCCTGTGTGCCTGCAGGTAAGACTCCAGGCGGGCGCGGTTCTCCTGACACTTTGCAGCACGCGCTTCCGTTTCCGCGCGCGCCTGTGCTTCTGCTTCGCGCCGGCTTGTCTTTTCGCTGCGCGCTTCCTCGAGGGTTTCCATATAGTCCTGGCGCCGTTTGGTCTGGGCGCCGACCGCGGCGCTGCTGGTTCCGGTGTAGGTGATGCCCATGCGTTGTTCGCCCGATTCACCGCTCGGGCGATCGACGTAGTGGACGTTGCCGTCGTCGTCGACGTACTTGTAGATCTCCCCGGCGACAGCACTGGTGGTCAGGGCTGCGGCAGAAAGAACGAGTACGAGAATTTTGCGTTTCATGGCTTACCTTCCGTGTACAGACCACACTCTGCATGGCATTGAACAATAAACGCATTAAACCATGCCAGGTGCGAAACTGCCGTGATTGCGATCACAGGCAGGGCGAGCACTGCGTCGCAGTTCTTCCGGGCGAAAAAAGGCGGGCCGTATGGCCCGCCAAGTCTTTGCTTCCAAGGGGAAATTGCTTTTTTGGTGGGGGATCGAGGGGCCCTGCGAAGCACCTTTTATGGCAAATCGCAGGGCCCGCGTTATGTCGCTATTCGGCAGATGTGAATTCCGGGTAGGCCTCGAGACCGCACTCGGAGATATCCACGCCCTCGTACTCTTCCTCCTCGGAGACACGGATACCGAGCGTCTTCTTGATCGCGAACCAGAACACGAAGCTCGTGCCGAACACCCAGGCGAAGATCGCGACTATGCCCTTGAGCTGGGCAACGAGCGACGCGTCGGGGTTGGTAAAGCAGACCGCGAGCAGGCCCCAGATACCGACCGTGCCGTGTACCGAGATGGCGCCGACCGGGTCGTCGATCTTGAGCTTGTCGAGCATTACGATCGAAGCGACGACGAGCAGGCCGCCGACGGCACCGATCGTCGTGGCCGCGAGCGGCGACGGCGTCAGCGGCTCAGCAGTAATTGCCACGAGCCCGGCCAGCGCACCGTTGAGCGCCATCGTCAGGTCAGCCTTGCCGAACCACAGGCGCGAGAGCAACAGTGCGAACACCAGGCCGCCGGCAGCTGCCATGTTCGTGTTGACGAACACGAGCGCGACGGCATTTGCCTCGCCGACGTCGGACACTTTCAGCTCCGAGCCACCGTTGAAGCCGAACCAGCCGAGCCACAGGATCAGCGTGCCCAGTGCGGCGAGGGGCAGGTTGCAGCCGGGTATGGCGTTGACCTGTCCCTTCGGGCCGTACTTGCCCTTGCGTGCGCCGAGCAGCAATACACCCGCAAGCGCCGCCGCGGCGCCGCACATGTGCACGACACCCGAGCCGGCGAAATCGAGGAACCCGGCAGCGTCCAGCCAGCCCGCGCCCCATTTCCAGAATCCCTGCACGGGATAGATGAAGCCCGTGAGGATGACCGCGAAGAGAAAGAACGACCAGAGCTTCATGCGCTCCGCAACGGCACCGGACACGATGGACATCGCGGTGGCAACGAATACAACCTGGAAGAAAAAGTCTGACAGGTTCGAGTAATAGGCGTCGCCGGCGACCACGGTTGCCACATCGTTGTCGGCCGATCCCAGCAGGCCGCTGCCGAGCGTAGAGAGGCTTGCGAACACACCGCCTTCGTAAGCGCCGGGGTACATGATCGAATAGCCGCACAGCATGTACATGATGCAGGCGATCGAATAGAGGCCGACGTTCTTGGTCAGGATTTCGGCGGTGTTCTTGGCACGGACCAGGCCGGACTCCAGCATCGTGAAGCCTGCGGCCATCCACATGACCAGCGCCCCACAGACGAGGAAATAGAAAGTGTCGAGCGCGTAGGCCAGCTCCGTGACCTGCGTCGCTATCTGAGTTACATCTTCCACGACAGGATTCTCCTTGTAGGTTATACGGCTTCAGCGCCGGTCTCGCCGGTGCGAATGCGAATGGCCTGCTCGAGGTCGGTGACGAAGATCTTGCCGTCGCCGATCTTGCCGGTTCGTGCCGTGTGAGCGATGGCCTCGATGACCTGCTCGGCAATGTCGTCGTCGACGGCGAGTTCGATCTTGGCCTTTGGCAGGAAGTCGACGACGTACTCGGCGCCCCGGTAGAGTTCCGTGTGGCCCCGCTGGCGGCCGAAGCCCTTGACCTCGGTCACGGTGATGCCCTGTATGCCGATATCGGCGACCGCCTGGCGGACGTCGTCGAGCTTGAAGGGCTTGATGATCGCGGTGATCAGTTTCATGAGTTGTTTCCCCTTGCGTGCAATTTCAATAAACCGGGGGCGGGCACGGCCGCCCCCATATCGTGGTCAGAGATTCGTGGTCAGAGATCGAAGGACTTGCCGATCGTGAAGATGAGTGACTCGTCGTCTTCGCCGCCGAGCAGATCATCGTCCGCCAGGATCAGCGCCACGCCGAAATCGATCTCGGCGATAGTGGTGCCGTAACCGAGCTCGATGTAGGCGCCGTCGAAATCCTGCGAGAAGGTGCCGTAGGTGCCGTAGAAGCCCTCGTGTTCGAAGGTCAGCGCCGCGAACGTATAGTCCTGCGTCGGCCCGGCGAAGTTTTCGTACTCGCCGATGGCGACATCGAGCGACAGGCCGGCGAAAGCACCGCCCAGGTTGATCTCCTGGTAGGTGTCGTCGAAATCACCGGTGTAGAAGTAGCCCGTGTAGCCGATGCTGAGGCTGAAGTCGCCGACGTCCGCGCCGTAGCCGAAGTAACCGTCGACCTCGAGGCCGTCACCGACGTCCGCGGCCCAGGTCCCGACGTAGAAACCCCCGGATTCGTAGTCGAGACCACCGCTCGCCGAAGACACCTTCTGCAGGATGCCGCGGAAATGGTATTCGCTCGCCCAGCCGACATT
>JBFEXY010000224.1:0-4316 GCA_041562415.1 Woeseiaceae bacterium | reverse complement strand
GCATCCTGTGCATAATTGCGGGCACGCGACGTGAGTCTGGATGCGCGCATCGGATCGTCCGCGAACACCGCTCCGTATGACGCATAGAGCGTTGCTGCCGACGCCAGCAACTGTGGATTGTCCGGATCGCCTTCGAGGAAGCTGTCGAGCAGAAGCATGTAGGACGGCGCACCGGCCCGAACGGTCTCCGGATCGTCCTGGTTGAGAATGGCGCTCGACAGATTGTCCGCAAGACCGCTCGCGGCGGAGGACATCATTGCGGCGCATCCGCCAAGCAGCAAGCTGGCGAGTGCAAGCAGCAGAGCGCTGCCCTGAGTTCTTCGAAAAATCGATCTCATGCCACGAAAGACCCGGCCCAAGCGAATAGGTTCAGGCTAACCGACCTGCGGCCACCAATTATGTGGAATCGGCCACAGATTTGGAACCGTGCCGCCGCCCGCGGCACGGTATCGTCTAGATTTTTTCCTTGATGCGTGCGGCCTTGCCCGTACGCCCACGAAGGTAGTAAAGCTTGGCGCGACGCACATCGCCGCGACGCTTGACCGTGATCGAGTCCACGGTCGGGCTGTAGGTCTGAAACACGCGCTCGACACCCTCGCCATGCGAGATCTTTCGCACTGTAAACGAGGAATTGAGGCCGCGATTGCGCTTGGCAATGACAATGCCTTCGAATGCCTGCAGGCGTTCGCGGGTTCCTTCCCGGACCTTGACCTGGACAACAACGGTGTCCCCCGGCGAGAAATCGGGGAATTCCTTGTTCATTTGTTCCTGCTCGATCGCGTCGATAATTTTGCTCATGTCACTCTACCCTGTTCTTTCAGGAACTCGTCAAGCAGCTTTTGCTGCTCACGGCCCAGTTGCAACCTTTTAACCAGGTCCGGTCGCCTCAGGAAACTGCGACCCAGAGCCTGCTTGTAACGCCAGCGCGCTATGCGCGCGTGATCGCCGGACAATAGTACCGCCGGCACCCTGCGACCCTCGATTTCCTCGGGTCGCGTGTAGTGGGGATAGTCGAGCAACCCCTCTACGAATGAATCCTGTGCCGCCGAGTCCTCGTCACCGAGCACTCCCGGCAGCAGGCGGACGACAGCATCGATCACCGCCATTGCGGCTATCTCGCCGCCCGACAACACGAAATCGCCGAGCGACAGTTCTTCGTCCACCTCTTCCTCGATCAGCCGCTCGTCGACACCCTCGTAGCGGCCGGCGAGCAGGATCATGCCCGGCAGTCCCGCCAGGCGCGCCGCCTCGCCCTGGTCGAATACCCTGCCGGATGGTGACAGGTATACAACCGGGCAGCCTTCAGGCAACGCCGCGCGCGCCGCGCGTATCGCCTGGGCCGCGGGCTGGTACTTGAGCACCATGCCCGGGCCGCCACCATACGGCCGATCGTCGACAGTGCGGTGCGTATCCGTCGCGAAATCCCGCGGATCCTCGACTCGCAGCGTGGCGAGTTCGCGGTCCATTGCGCGTCCGACAACGCCGTGCTCCGCCACCGTGCGGACCATCTCCGGGAATATGCTGACAACGGCAATCTGCATGATGTCAGTCCCACTCCCAATCGACACGAATGACGCCCGCAGCGAAATCCACGTCGAGAATAACAGTTCCCATCACGAACGGAATCAACCGCTCACCCTGCCCGTCCACGACCAGCACGTCGTTGGCACCGGTCGCCATCAGGGACGCTACCTTGCCAAGCTCGGCGCCGTCCTTATGCACCACGGTCAGGCCCTCGAGGTCAGCCCAGTAATAATGGTCTTCCCCGGGGTCCGGCAGCGCATCACGATCCACGCCGATATCGCTGCCAATCAATTCTGCGGCCGCATCGCGGTCATCAATACCCTGAAGCCTCGCGATGACCGCCTTGCCGTGCCGCTTGCCTTCTGCAAGCTCGAACCGCTGCCAGCCGCTATCTCGGCTCAGCAACCAATCCTCGTATTCCAGTACCGCTTCCCGCGGCTCCGTGTACGAATACACCTTGATCCAGCCCCTGACACCGAAAAGGCCGACTATGCGGCCCAGTATCACAGGCTGTGTCAGGGCTTCCGTCACGCTGTGCTCACCGGTCCGTCGTTGCGGCCCGGCCACCGGTCAGTTGCTGGCAGCAGCCTTGCGATGACTCTTCAGCAGCGAGGCAACCCGGTCGGACGGCTTCGCACCCTGCCCGATCCAGTAATCCACGCGCTCGAGGTCGATGCGCAGGTTCTCCTCGTGCTCCCGGCCAACCGGATTAAAGAAACCCACGCGCTCGATATATCGGCCGTCCCTTCGGTTCCGGCTGTCGGTCACAACCAGGTGATAAAAAGGACGCTTTTTCGCGCCAGCACGCGAAAGACGAATACTAACCATTACATTCCCGTTAAATACTTGAGGAGGCGGACACGCCTGATCTCGGGCTGACCCGAGTAAAGCGCGCATTGTACTGGTTTCGGTTTAAATGTGAAGCGTTTTCGGGGCCGAATCGACCGGTTTTTCGGGGTAAAAACCCGAAGATTTACGGTAGCTTGGCGAAAATCAGCCGAAACCGGGTGGCAGGCCGCCGCGCGGCATGCCACGCATCATCTTTTTCATGCCGCCGCGCGACATTTTTCTCATCATTTTTTCCATCTGGGTAAACTGCTTCAGCAGCCGGTTCACGTCCTGTACCTGCAGCCCGCACCCGCGTGCTATGCGCTTCTTGCGAGAGCCGTTGATGGTCTTCGGAAAGCGCCGCTCCGACGGCGTCATCGAGTTGATGATCGCAATCTGCCGGCGCATCTGCTGCTCGCCAACGCCGTCTTTCAACGCCGCCGGGTTCACGTTTCCAGGAATCGGCAACTTGTCCAGCATCGCGCCCAGCCCGCCCATATTCATCATCTGCTCGAACTGGTCACGGAGATCCGAGAGGTCGAATCCGCGGCCCTTTTTCAGCTTTTTGGCGAGCTTTTCGGTCTTTTCCCGGCTGACCTTGTCCTCGATCTCTTCGACCAGCGACAGGACATCGCCCATGCCGAGGATGCGCGAAGCCATCCGCTCCGGATGAAACGCCTCGAGGCCGTCCACTTTTTCGCCGACACCGAGGAATCGGATCGGCTGGCCTGTAACTTCGCGAACCGAGAGCGCAACACCGCCCTTGGCATCGCCGTCGGCCTTGGTAAGAAAGACGCCGGACAGGGGCAAAGACTCGCTGAATGCGGCCGCCGCATTGACGGCATCCTGGCCCGCCATGCTATCGACGACGAAGAGGGTTTCATGGGGCGCCGCCGCCTTATGGACCGATTTGACCTCCTCCATCATCGCGCTATCGATATGCAGCCTGCCTGCGGTATCGACGATCAGGACGTCCGCGTGCGACCGACGCGCCTCGTCGAGCGCACGTTCGACGATGGCAACCGGCGCCTCCCCGGGATCGCTGTCGCAGTGCATTGCGCCGATCTCGCCAGCCAGCGTCTTCAGCTGCAGGATAGCGGCTGGACGATGCACGTCGACACTAACGAGCATGACTCGCTTTTTATCCTTGTCCATGATGCGCCGGGCAAGTTTCGCCGCGGAGGTCGTCTTACCGGCACCCTGCAGACCAGCCAGCAGAATGACAACCGGTGGCTGGGCTTTCAGGTCAAGGGGCGCGTGGTCCCCGCCGAGGATGGCAACGAGTTCGTTGTGAATGATCTTGACGAGCGCCTGCCCCGGAGTGAGGCTCCTGGCAACCTCCTCGCCCACGGCTCGCTCACGAACGCGATCGATGAACGTCTTTACGACTGGTAATGCGACATCGGCCTCGAGCAGCGCGAGCCGCACTTGCCTCAGTGTGTCCTGGACGTTGGCTTCGGTAAGCCGTCCCTTGCCGCTGATGCTGCGAGCGGCCTCGGACAGGCGTCCTGTGAGATTCTCAAACATGGCGCGCAGTCTAGCAAAAGTCTGCTACGCGCCGCTCTGATTCATTTTTCTCGTCGTTACCTCCTCGAAAAAAAATCCTCGCGACTCGCCTGCCGACCTGATCGGTGACGCTTTCTTGGCAAGATGCGCGGCTCAACCGCGGTGCGCACCAGGCAATGGTGCTTGCTCGAGGAAGTAAAGCGCAGCGCAGCGAGCCATGACGAGAGCAAGCGCCATTTCAGTGCGCGAGCTGCGGCAGGTGGAAGGATTTTTCTAAATGGTCAGGACGGTGCCGCGGGAGAGCATCTGGATATTTTTGTCGGGGGCGGCCGCGACGACTTGTTTCAGGATGCGCGCCTCTTCACCCGGCTTCATGCCGGTCAGCCAGATCTCCGGATCATGCTGCAGGCGTTCGAGATCGCGCGTGAGCGTCCTTGGGCAGTAGTGGCCGGCATCGG
>JBFEXY010000223.1:0-4316 GCA_041562415.1 Woeseiaceae bacterium | reverse complement strand
TCGCCTGCAGCTCCCAGATAATCTCCTTGGCGCGCGGCAGGTGCCGCTCGTCTTCGGCGGCAAGGTGCGCGTAAGCCTGCATCGCGGCGAGAGCGGCTTTATCGTTGCCGCCCTCCCGCTCGGCCAGCGCGAGCCCGTAGTAAGCGTTGTGCAGCGAGGGGCGCAGGTCCGTCGCCGTGTTGAAGAAGTCTGCGGCAGCCTCCGGCTCACCGGCACCGAGCAACGCGTAGCCCATGTTCACGTGCGCTTCCGGCAACGCCGGGTAAATTGCCAGCACTTCGTGGAGGGCGGTAACGGCGTAGTCGAACTGCCCTGCCTGAAGCATGGCGACGCCCTGCTGGAAATTCTGGTGTGCGCGGCGTGCCTGTTCGTCGCCGAGGAAGTCGTGCGCTCCGGTGTTAGAGACCGTTGCGGTTTCGACGGGCTCAGTTCCATCACGCGACAGGTAGACGCTCAGCAGAGCGCCTCCCAGTAACGTGATACCGAGCGCGAGCGGTATCACGGTGCGCCGTTTGTCGATACGCCGCCTCACATGACCCCCTTGTGCGGCGCGATACTCATGAACGGCACCCCGAGGAAAGTCAGGATCGCGAGGCCGAAAATCGCGACTACGGCCGACCAGCCGTACGACAGCGGCATGCGCCGGAACGTCACGCGTGCATGCAGGAGCAGAGCAATGCACAGCCAGGTAATGAAGGTCCAGGTCTCCAGCGAGTCCCAGGCCCAGTAACGGCCCCAGGCGCTGTGCGCCCAGATCGCACCGGCGATCAGCATGAAGCTGTGGCAGACGAATGCGAGCGAGAGGGTCAGCCACACGGCGGCGTCCATCTCGCCGCCTTCCGCGGGCACGCTTTTGCGCCGAGCCAGAAGCCACAATGCAGTCGCGGCGGCAGGCAGGCACAGACCGAGGAACAGCTTGCCGGCGGTTACGTGCAGCCACAGCCAGGGATTATCGAAGGTCGCCGGCAGGGGGACTGCCACCGCCGATTCGGTCAGCGACCAGATACCGAGGATGCCGAGGAATACCACGACGATCACGGACGAGCGGCGCAACGCGGGAAGCAGCCACGCTGCGACGAGGTAGACGAGCGTCAGGCTGAAGAGGTTGCTGAGGAGCACGTCGTAGAGGGTCAGGAAGGGTCCCTGGGCCTCACGCAGCCAGCGGCCGGCCACCGCGACCGTCAGCAGGGCTAGCACGACCGACAATATGCCGCTCACCGCCGGCCAGGCGGGTCTTCCGCCTCTCCTGAGCAGGACGTCGAGCACCAGCACCACGGCGAAGCCCGTGACGGCAGCAAGCAGCGTTGTTCTCTCGACCGCCATGCTCATGCCGCCTGCTCTCCTCCGGTGACCGGGATGGATTCTGCAGCCCGGGGTACCCGGAACTTCTGTGCCATGTGGACGGCAAGCGCCCCGAGTGACAGGAATGCGGCCGTAAGCAACCACGGCAGCAGCGGGTTGTAGTCGATGCGATAGCCCATCCACAGGCGCAGGTCGACGATCGTGATCTCGCCGCCAGTTGCGGCGATCGACTGCCCGGCTCGTATCGTCTTTTCTGGCTGCCCGTTGCTGGCAACAGCGACCTCGTAGTCGACGCCTTGACTGCGCAGCGTCCAGGGCGAATCTTCGGGCACGCGCTCTGCCAGTTTCAGCTCGAAGGTCAGCAATTCGCCGGCCGGCGTGGTCCAGTCGTTGACCTGTTTCCAGTCGAAATTCGGGAACGACGGGAAGTTGACTGCACCGAGCGTCTCACTGCCGTCAGCATCGCGCCACAGTACGAGAACAGAATAGCCCTTGTTAAACGTCGTCATGAAGCGGTAACCATGCGACGTGAAGCCCTGCCGGTCGCCGATATCGCGTTCGATCCCGGTACCGTCGGGCTGGTTCACGACGACGCGGGAATGTGTGGTATCACGCTGCAGCCCGAAGAGGTAGTGGACCTCGAACGGCCCCTGCGTGAAGTTGACGCGTTCCAGGCGATCGGGGTGCAGCCAGCCGCTGCCCCTTGTTGTCACGGTGCTTGCATCGAATGATCCACCCTCCACCACTTCGACGCTGCCGTCGAACCGCACCAGCACGCCGGCCGCGACCAGTATCAGCACCGCGAGTAACCCGACGTGGAACAGCAGCAACGCAGCCTGGTGCCGGAAGGCATGCCTGACAATCAGCGCGGCGAAGAGGTTGATCGCGAGTACCGACAGCGGCAGAACGAGCCAGGGTAGCGATTCGTCCGGCCACTGGCTGATGGCGAAGGAATTAACGATCAGCGCTGCGAGGCCAGCCATCGTAAGTTTCAGTGAGGCCAATGTCGTGAGGAGCGGTTTCATGGCGGATTCTCGCAAACGGCCTTCATCCATTTCACACCGGGTTCCTCACCCTGTCCGCTTGCCGAACCACAGTCCGTATCCTGCCAGTTTCCGCTCTCAGCAAAGTTCAGGATCTTGAGTTTGGCGTTCAGGTAGTAAGGGCCTTGCGTATAGCTTTGCGCATTCGACGTAATGTCGATTTCCGTGCCTGCCGAAAGCCCGGCTTCGGGGCCGACGTCATTGAGATTGACGAGGAGCGCCTTGTTCTTCCAGCCGTGTGGCACGGCGACGTGACACCAGGTGCACTGCAGGTTCCGGATCTTCTCCCCATGGTAGGCATGCAGGTTCGTGTCCTTATCCGGCCCGCCAAAGCCGCTCTCGAATCCACCCCGGTCTCCGCTGTTGGCGCCCGTCGCATAATTGGCGTGGTTGTGGCAACGGAAACATAGCCCCGAATTGTTGCTGCCGGACGTTGCATCCCAGGTACCCTTCAGGAGGAAGTCGTTTTCCGAGCCATGCGGCCCCCAGGGGCCGTTTCCGGGCGGCTCCACGGTGCCGTTGGCCGTGTTACGGCCATGACAATCGGAGCAGTACATCGTCTGGGTGCCGATATCGGCCCCGTTCCACGGCGGCAGGAACATGTTCGTCGAAGCACTCATGTTGCGATCCGCAGCACTGCGCCCGGTGCTGTCCATCACCGGGTGCCAGGAGCGGTGGTTGCCGCCGCCCGGAACCTCGCCCCGGTCGCCGAGCGGCGCCTGGAACTCCATCGCCTGGTTGGTGTACTGGTCGAGACCGTTGGTCCCCGGCGCCGTGCCGCCGCCCGAGGCGCCGAGATTCGGACGCGAACCGACCGGGTAAACATTGTCGTCGATGTAGGCGTAGTCGGAATGGCACTTCAGGCATACCTGGTATTCACGCGTGACGTGTGGGCTCGTGATCGCGTCACTCGCACCCGTACCGCCGTCACCCTGCTTGACCTCGTAGGACGTCGGCAATGACAGGAATTCCGAATTCCCGTACACAGGTTCGACGCCCCACGACCCGCGGAGAGCACCGGACGCAATGTTCGTGTGACCTGGAGAGTGATCGTGCGCGCTCAGCCCGGGGTTCCCCGTGCCGTTGAACAGGGCGTTACGCATCACGCGATGCGGGTTGTGACAATCCGTACACTCGGCGTGCCGGTTCACCAGGTTGCCGTTGCCGAGCAATCCGCGCGGCTCGGTCAGATCGCCATCGCGAATGTCGTGAACTTCACTCGTTGCGCGCTGGTCGGCACCGTCGATCGGCATGCGGACACGGAGACCGAACTCTCCCGCGATGTCCTTAACGTCACCCGCCCCGTTGGTGACGATCGGTGCGGCGGAGTGACACTGGTAGCAGGTTTCCTCGATCGCCGAATTGCCGCCGGATTTGGGCGTTCCCACGGCATCTGTACCCTCGCGCAACAACCGGCGTGAACCATGCACGCTGTGCGTGTCGTGGCAGTTCAGGCAGCCTGCCTGCCAGACCGGCAGGCCTGGCGGAAACTCCCTGAGCTGTGCCGGAACGGCCTGGTAGGTCTCCGTGGCTTCGATGGAATCGGCATGGGCCGAGGTGGTCCAGCCTTCCTTGTCATGGCACGCAAGGCAATTCATGTCCACCGTTTCGTCGAATCCGCCCGCAGAGGGCTGCGATTGCTGGAAACGATTGAGCCGCAGGAACTTGTTCGTGGGCGGGTTGTCCGGATTGATGACATGGGGATCGTGGCAGGTCGCGCACTGCACCTGCGCGTCACCAGCGGGTCCGGTGCCCTCGAGCGGCACCGGTGGCCGGACTCCCGGGGCGCGAATGGCAATATGCGCCTCCACCTCGGGATCGCGCAGCTCACCGTCGGTCGTTGCCAGCGTGGTGTCGTAGGTGAGCGAAATCGGATGGTCGTTGGACAGGTCCGTGCCGAGGTTGCGTGTAAAACCCGTCTGCACGCCCTCACCGGGCGGCATCGTGTCGCCGGGACCTAGACCGGTCATC
>JBFEXY010000222.1:0-4337 GCA_041562415.1 Woeseiaceae bacterium | reverse complement strand
CTATATGCGTACCGACTCGGTAACGCTCGCCGATGTCGCGGTGAACGAAATACGCGAGGTGATCGCGGAGCGCTACGGCAAGGAAAACGTTCCCGACGAGCCGCGCCAGTTCAAGACCAAGGCGAAGAATGCTCAGGAAGCGCACGAGGCCGTTCGGCCGACCTCGGTGGCTCGCCATCCGGACGATCTCAAGGGCGTGCTCGAAGACGACCAGTTCAGGCTGTACTCGCTGATCTGGAAGCGAACGATGGCCTGCCAGATGGTGCCGGCGGTTTTCGATACCGTTGCGATCGACTTCGCCGCGGGGCCGGAGGAAGACGGGCATGTCTTCCGCGCAAACGGATCCGTCCTGGTCGAGCCCGGATTCATCGCCGTGTACCAGGAGGGCAAGGATGACGCCAAGGACGATGAGGGCGACCGCCTGTTACCCGACATCGCGGAAGGCGACATCGTCGATCTCGACGAACTCCGCCCGGAGCAGCATTTCACGGAGCCGCCGCCGCGCTATACCGAAGCAAGTCTCGTCAAGGCACTCGAGGAATACGGTATCGGGCGTCCATCGACCTATGCGAGCATCATTGCAACGCTGAAGAACCGCGAGTACGTCGAGATGGACGGCAAGCGGTTCCTGCCGACGGACATCGGCCGTATGGTCAACGGCTTCCTGACCGATCATTTCACGCAATACGTCGACTACGACTTCACGGCACGCCTCGAGGACGACCTGGATGCGGTGTCGCTCGGCGAAAAAGACTGGGTGCCATTACTGGACAATTTCTGGAAACCATTCCACGAATTGGTTGAGGAAAAGGAATCGTCGGTCACGCGAGAGCAGGTCGCGCAGGCCCGTGAACTCGGTACCGACCCGAAGACCGGCAAACCGGTCACGGTGCGCATGGGCCGCTTCGGGCCATTTGTACAGATCGGCACCAAGGACGACGAAGAGAAGCCGAAATTCGCCGGCTTGCGGCCCGGCCAGAAAATGAATGACATTACGTTCGAGGAGGCAATGGAGCTGTTCAAGCTGCCACGCCAGCTCGGGGAAACACCGGAAGGCCTGCCGGTGTCGGCCAGCGTCGGCCGTTTCGGGCCTTACGTCCGGTATGGCGACAAATACGTTTCGATCCGCGGTGACGACGATCCCTACACCATCGAATTGCCGCGGGCACTCGAACTCATAGAACTCAAGAAGATCGAAGATGCGAACCGCATCATCCAGGACTTCGAGGAAGAGGGCATCCAGGTCCTGAACGGCCGCTATGGGCCGTACATCACGAACAAGCAGAAGAACGCGCGGGTGCCCAAGGATCGCGAACCGAAATCACTGACGCTCGACGAGTGCAAGCAACTGCTGGCTGCGGCTCCGGAACGCGGCCGGCGCGGAAAGAAGAAAGCGAAAAAGAAAGCAGCAAGCGAAGCAGCGCCGAAAAAAGCGGCTGCGAAGAAAAAAGCGGCAAAGAAGAAATCCAGGAAAAAGGCCGCAAAAAAGTCTGCCAAGAAGAAGCCGGCTGATTAGCGGAACAGCAATGTGATGATGACTGCCACGCGAGCTTCCGAGGTGCTGCTGGGCGGCGGCATCATCGCGTACCCGACAGAGGGCGTATTCGGCCTCGGCTGCCTGCCTGACGACATCGATGCGGTCGAGAGAATCCTGGCGATCAAGCAGCGCAGCCCGCGAAAGGGGCTCATACTGATCGCTGCGCAGCCGCGGCAATTCGATGACTGGGTCGATCCTGCGGTTCGTGGTGCCCTGCCCGAGCCGGATCCTCAGCAGCCTGTGACCTGGATAGTAAAGCCAGCGGCACGCGTGCCGGCGATCGTCACCGGCGATAATCCGGGCCTCGCCGTTCGCATCACGACCAACCCGGTTGCGGCGGCTATCTGCAGCGCCGTGGATATGCCGATCGTGTCGACGAGCGCGAATGTCTCCGGCAGGCCCATCGCCCGAAACGCTCTCATCCTCCGCCGTAACTTCAGGCTTCTTGTAGACTACATCGTCCCAGGTCGGTGCGGACCTGCCAGTGGACCATCGGAGATCAGGGAACTCGAAACGGGGCGGGTATTGAGGCCGGGACGATCATGAGCCACATCAACCAGGTCAAAGACTATCTGAGGTCGTTGCAAAACCGGATCGTTGCAGAACTGGAACTCCTCGACGGGAGAGAGACGTTTCACCGCGACGCATGGGACCGGCCGGGTGGTGGCGGTGGTGAGAGCCGCGTGCTCAAACGCGGCGGCGTTTTCGAGCAGGCCGGCGTCAACTTTTCCCACGTATTCGGCGAGCAGCTACCACCATCGGCGACCAAATCCCGCCCCGACCTGGCAGGGAAGGGATTCCAGGCGATGGGCGTATCGCTCGTATTGCACCCCGAGAACCCCTATATACCGACCACGCATGCGAACCTGCGCTATTTCACCGCGGGGGAAGAAGACAACGACCCCGCCTGGTGGTTCGGCGGCGGCTTTGATCTGACACCGTACTACCCGTTTCACGAAGACGTCATTGCCTGGCACGAGGCCGCGAAACGCGCGTGCGACCCGTTTGGGGAGGAGCGTTATCCGAAATACAAGCAATGGTGTGACGAATACTTCTTTCTCAAACACCGTAATGAAACACGCGGCGTAGGTGGCCTGTTCTTCGACGACCTCAACGACATGGGTTTTGACAGGAGCTTCGAGTTCGTGCGTTCGGTCGGCGACAGCTTCATGAAAGCGTATGCGCCCATAGTCACTAAACGTCGCAAACATCGGTTCGGAGAAAGACAGCGGGAATTCCAGCTTTACCGTCGCGGCCGCTACGTGGAATTCAACCTGATCTACGACCGCGGCACACTTTTCGGACTGCAGTCCGGCGGGCGCACGGAATCGATCCTGATGTCACTGCCACCCCGCGTGCGTTATGAATACGACTGGCGGCCAGAGCCCGGATCGCCCGAAGAGTTGCTCTACACCGACTACCTCCGGCCCCGCGACTGGCTCGCGGGATAAACGAAAGACGTCGGGCGATGACAATCTCTAGCCCTGCTGTTTGCGTCTGAGTACGATCAGGTGGCCGCCGGGTCGGCCGGCCTTGCATGACCATTTAAATTTGCTGGTCCGGATGGTAACGTCGAGTGATTCAAAGCGCACTCTGGCACCTTAGCGAGCAGCGATGTCCTGGATTGACGAGATTGAAATCGACGAAGCCGATGGCCGCCTGGCCGAAATTTACAAGGAGTTAGTCGAAAAGCGCGGCAAGGTCTCCAACATCCTCAAGGTGCACAGCCTCAACCCCGAGGCGATGTCTGGTCACCTGGACCTCTACATGACACTGATGTTCGGCAAGTCCGGCCTGAGCCGCGCCGAACGCGAAGCGATTGGCGTGGTCGTCTCGGCAGAAAACGATTGCGCATACTGCGTGAACCATCATGCCGAGGCTTTAAAGCATTTCATCAAGGACGAGGAAACGCTGACTATGCTGATGACCGCAGACGGGCTGGAGACGCTCGAGCCGCGCCTGTCCAATATCGTTCGCCATGCGGAAAAGCTCACCTCTGCCCCCGAGGCCATGACCGAATCCGATCTCGGCGAACTCAGGGCTGTGGGCCTGAGCGACCAGGACATACTCGACCTGACGCTCATCGCGGCGTATTTCAATTTTGTCAATCGTCTCGTCCTTGGCCTCGGCGTCGAGTACACGGAAGAGGAAGTCGCGGGCTATCTCAACGACTGAAGCGCCTCGTCCCGGCTGGCGGCGTCGTTCCCGAATGTGGTAACTTCGTTAAAAATCCACCACTTCGGAAACACTTCTTAAGTAGGTTCAGAAAAATACTTGGCCGGTCAGTCGCTTACTGGCACTGACATGGACTTGCAGGCTGCCGGCCGCCGGAACTTCCGTGAAACCAATCATTCTTCTTACCAGTTTCTGCCTGTCGCTCTGCGCCGTCAGCGCCCATGCGGACAACGACTCGCCGCTGCGCGACGCCGGCATCGCCAGAGGCCTGCAGCTCGCGGAGGTCGGGGACCCCGAAGAACGGAAGGTATACATCGTCCAGCTGCGCACGCCGTCGGCTGCCGAGTATTACTCGGCGCTGCGCAAGACCAGCGCGCCTATGGCCGTGCAGAAACTGCCGCGTGTACGGTTCGACAAAGCCAGTCCTGCAATCGAGAGTTACACCGCGAGGCTGCGCACCGAGCAGGAAACACTGCTCACGCTCGCTGCGCCCGACGCGAAGAAGATCTACAGCTACCGCTACGGCTTCAACGGGTTTGCGGCCCAGATGACCGCCACGCAGGCGCACAGGCTCGAGAACATGCCTGAGGTCCTGCATGTCTGGGAAGACGAGATCCGGCCGCTG
>JBFEXY010000221.1:0-4358 GCA_041562415.1 Woeseiaceae bacterium | reverse complement strand
TCCTGCGGTTCTTCCGGCAGCACCTGGAGTAGTCCCGAATCACGCAGCAGCGCGCGTGAGCGCCTTCGCGAACCGGCCGGCCGAACCGGGATCGGTGCGGAAATACAGCGACGGTTCGATCAGTTCGAGCTCCATTAGCAGGAACCGGTCGCCGGTATCGCGGACGAAATCGGCGCGTACGTAGACGGGTTGCGGATTCACGACGCCGAGGACGTGTCGGGCCGTCTCGACGAGCGCAGGCGCCGCCTCGATGCTCAGGATATCCGCTCCGTGTTCCTCCTGCGTCCGAAAGTCGCCCGCCCGGGGCCTCTTGAGTATCGCGTGACTGTAGTCGCCGCCGAAAAAAAACAGCGAGTACTCGCCCTCTGACGTAACGCTCTCGACGAACGGCTGCACGAAGAAAGGTCGACGCGCATAGGTTTTCCGGAGCTCATCGATGATGTCGTCGGACAGCGGATCGCTCAGCACTACGATGTGGTCGGCATTTGCGCCGACGACCGGCTTCACCACGATCTTGCCGGTGTTGTGAGCAGCGAAGCACGCAGCAACCCGTTCGACGTCGAATCGATCGAAGAACAGGCTCGGAACGATATCGGCGCCGCGGATCTCCAGTTCGTGCAGGTAGGTCTTCTCGAGATTCCAGCGCACGAGTTCGAGGCTGTTGACGAGCTGTGCCGACGATCGTTCGATGGTTTCGAGGACATCCAGGAATGCACCGACGTCGCTCTGGTAGTCCCAGGGCGTACAGATATAGACCAGGTCGTAATCGTCCCAGTCGACATCAGACCGCCACGGCACCATCTCGACCTCCCAGCCCAGCTCGGCCATCGGCGCAAAGCTGGTGTCGGAATCAGCCACGAAGTTGCTGATGTCGTCCATCGTCAGGTAAGCGCAGCGCCTGCCCATCTCTTTACCCTGCTCGCGTCGATTGGAAGCCGCAGGAGCTTACAGGTCCTTTGCGAGGTCTGCGAGCTGCCGATCGTGGATCCGCCCGAGCAACGCGAGCGCCAGGACCGCGCCGATGAGTGCCAGGAACATGTCCGACTGCGTGTCCCAGACATAGCCCTGGGTGCCGAGAAACGCGTCGGCGGCCTCATCGGACAGCAGTGCGACCCACCACTCGATGAGCTCGTAGACGGCGCTTACGGCAAGACAGAAACTGGCGATGAAGAAATTTCTCCAGGCTGCACCATTGAACACGTGCAGCCGTATGACAACTTCCCGGGTGACGATCGCAGGGATGAATCCCTGTGCGAGGTGACCGAGTTTGTCGTAGTTGTTGCGCGGCGGGTCAAATAACTCGCGGAACCAGTCGCCGACAGGAACCTCCGCGTAAGTGTAGTGCCCGCCGATCATCAGGATGACGCAGTGTATGAGAATCAGCACGTACGCCAGTCGGGTCAGCGGGAAGCTGCGCCGAGTTGCGAACAGGACTATGGCCGCGATAACGGCTGGTGCTACCTCTAGCATCCAGGTGACCGCATCCTTGGGTTCGAACCCCGACCAGAGCAGGAAGGCGGCGAACACGGCGATCCAGGTCGCCGGCCGGGGTTGCGTAAACTGCACAGGCTTCGCCGTCATCGCGATTCAGCCGATGCATCGATGTCATCACCCTGCCGCGAATGCCAGAATCCCTCTTTTGCAAAAGACCGCCAGACCCACGGCAGCCAGCGCAGCAGCGCGAAGCTGAGCCAGAGCGCCCAGGCGAGGATCAGGACCTTGTAGACCCAGATCGGCATCGACCAGGCGCTCGCGACCGGCAAGGCCGACTCGCTGCGGTCGGCAAACCACACGAGCGAATTACCGGTGGAACCGTTGCCGGTCACGTGCATGTCGGGCGTTCCCAGCAGGCCGCCGGGCAGGCTGACGATAATCGACAACAGCGCAATGACGGTAAACAGGGCAAACATTGCCTGGGTCGCATTGTATTGCCGCCAGGGGAGTCGTGTGCGCCATTGCTCGCGTGCGCCGGCCGACAGCAGCCACGCGACGACAACGGCGAGTACCGGCCAGTTGAAGGTGCTGAATCCCAGACCGAGCAACAGCCAGTGGTGTGTCTTCAGCGGCGTCCAGCTGACTCGTCCGAGCAGCAGTGCGAACAGGATCAGCGCGGCAAGCTCCGGCCAGTAAAGTACCGCGGGCCCGAGCCGCGGCCCGCTGGTGCCGAGCAGCCAGCGGTTCTGTGGCAGCGTCAGGCGCATCGTTATATTGCTGGCAGGCGCACCGAGATCGACCTCCGGCGTCCCAGCCACGCTGTCCACGCCCTCACTTTCGCGCCAGGTAACGGCAATCATGTGCGAACCCGGCAGGATCGGCACCGTGAGCTCACGGCCGTCGGTCCGCAGCGGTTCGACCCGGTTGTCGATACGAACCTCGCTGACCTCGGCGCCCGGAGGGAGGCGCAACACGTGCTGCGCCCCGCTCGTGCTTCGATACTGCAGCGTCAGACGTGTGGTGCTCGACCGGTCGCCCTGCGAAATCGCGAGATTCACGGCGTCGAACGCCAGCGTCGTGCCTTCACTGGCCTCCGGCCGCGTCGTCATCATCGTCAGCTGCTCGCCGCCGCGTGGATGAAATTCGGCGACGCGCGCGCCTTCGTTGCCATGCCGAGCCTCGCTCTCGGGAACGCCGCTGAATTGCGCATGCCAGATGCTGCCGATGCCGACGCGCCACACCTCACTCCACGGTTCGCCAGCCGTCGCCTCGAGCGTCAGTGGGGACACGCGGCGCAGGCTCGAAACCCAGGTCACCGCCCGCTGGGTCGGCTCCATGGACACCAGAACCGCGCTCCCGGTGGCCGTCACGTGTTCACTCAGCACGCTCTCTCCCTCGATCAGCGGGATCTCGAGCGTCAAGGCGCCTTGTGCCGGAGCGACCCTGACGACCGTCGTCGTCACGCGCCAGTCAAGGTCGAGTTCGAGATTGCGCTCGACGCGCACGAAAGCCGGAAAGCGGCTGCTTTCCCAGCGCGGTATTGCATCGCCGCCCTGTTCGGACTGCAGTCGCGTCAGCTGCAGGGAGCCGGACAGCAGGCGGCGGTCCTTTATCCCCGCCGCGAACCAGCCGTCGCTGTCCACCTCGATGACGCGCGGCGGCGTGGGGAACGGTATCTCGAGGCTGTCAACCGGCGGCGCGGCACCTCGCAGCACGACGGTATGACGGCCGGGCGACACACGTAGCCAGAGCGACTCATTGCTCGCTCGCAGGATCTCCGCTGCGGCGGAGCCATCGAGCGCTATCACCTGCGGACGCCACCCGCGCTCCGATCCGGGCAGCGGTATGGCAACCTCCTGCGCCGCGTGCACAGTGAGCGTCATGCCGATGCTGTCGCCGCGGGCCGCAACGTCTGCAACCGCAATCTCGGCGCAGCGCGGAACACAGTCGGGCGGCTGAAGCAGCCTCGATTCCAGTTCCCGCAGCAGCTCGCGATCCGGTGTTTGCGCCTCTGCGGGCATACTCGTGCTCAATGTCAAAGCGAGAAGGCCGGCACCCAGGAAGGCAGCCGGCCGGGCGGCACCCAGGCCGAGGCCGCCCGGCAGCGTCCAGCGTTTCTTCAGGATTTCGGCCGCCAGTACTGCCGCAAACAACAGCAGCATCGCAACTTCGAAGAACCGCAACGCGCTGACGGCCCAGCGCGGCAGTACGATTAGCCGCATTGTCTGATCGGCATCGACCGGCCCGCTCCAGCTCAGCCGATAACTGTTCCATTGCCAGGACGGCACGCCCGGCCCGGCCTGCACCACGGCATTCGGCGCATAGCGCGAATACCGGCGCGGGGCTTTCGCCGCGGCAACGGCGGCTTCCTCGACTGAATCGGCCTCGACGCCTCTCATCGCGTCGGACGCCTCGAGACTCTGGGTCACCGGCATGGTTTCGAGTTTCTGCATGCGTCCTTCCATCGGCTCGGTCGCCGGCATGTCCACGGTGGCAGCCGGAAAGATCCCGTAAGCTGCGTCTTGCTGTGGCTCGAGCTGGGGATAGATAGCGATGCGCAGCTGCCCGGCGATGAACGGCACCAGGACAAGCACCAGGATCGCGACGCTGATGCCCTGGTAGGCCTGTACTGCCTGCCGCAGCCGCCCCGGTGGCGCTACCCGCATCAACGCAATAGCGACCAGCAGGTTCAACCACAGCCCGGCGGGGGCATCGAATTCGTGGTAACTGAGCGCAAGCGCGAGCAGCGCGATGATCCCGGCGGCAGGACCGAAAAGCCGCCAGGCTGCGATGGTGACGATCAGCACGAGAAAGAAATCCAGCAGCTGCCAGCGGTTCACCCAGCTGGCCGGCGCCTTGTCGACACCGGGAGCCGCCAGTAATTTATGCCCGGGCGGCAAGTGCAGCAGTGCACCGACGCTCGC
>JBFEXY010000220.1:0-4379 GCA_041562415.1 Woeseiaceae bacterium | reverse complement strand
GATCGTATAGCGGCACCGCTCGAGGATCTCGACGAACAGTTCACACTCTCCCGCCACCCGCGAATGAAAACAGCCGTCGAGGCGATCCAGTTCGGGCACCAGCTGCAAAAGGCGAAGATAGTTACTCTCGTACAAAGCCATGAGACCGACAAAACTGCGCGGTCTGACGATGGTCTCGGGCACCAAATGTGAATCGAGTAACATGCGGCCAATATAGCACAGGGCCGCGCGCTCAAAAGGCAAGCAATTCCCGTTCCAAGACAGGCGTCACAAAGCGAGAAATCAGACTCGAACTCGCCGCTCAACGCCGGTACTATCGAGAATTCGGCTTGCGATTTCTTCGATCGAAAACTCCGTGGTATCGACGTTCGGGATGTTGTAGCGCCTGAATATTTTTTCCGATTCGCGAAGCTCATAACGCACTTGCTGGGCACTCGAGTAGGTGCCGAGCGGGCGCCGCTCTTTGCGTATGTGGCGCAGCCGATCGGGAGCGATCGTGAGGCCGAATAACTTCTGCTTCTGTTCCAGCAACACCTCCGGCAGCTCACCGCTTTCGAACTCCTCGTCGGTCAGCGGAAAATTGGCAGCATAGACGCCATACTGCAGCGCGAGGTATAGACAGGTCGGTGTCTTACCGGAGCGCGAAACGCCAATGAGAATCACATCGGCCATCTCGTAATTCCTGCTGATACCGCCATCATCGTTCGCGAGCGCAAAGTTCGTTGCTTCTATGCGCCGCATGTACGCCTCGATATCGGTCATGCCATGCGCTCGCCCGGGTTCGTGCGTGGATTCCTGTTGGAACTCGGCCTCCAGCGGCTCCAGGAATACGTCAAATATATCCAGGTGGAGCCCTTGAGCCTCCCGGACAATACTCCGCAGATTGTCCTGTACAAGCGTCGAAAAGACGATCGGCCGCAGGCTGTCAGTGTCGCCCGCCGCATTGATCCTGGCGACCGCCTCGTGCGCCTTGTCATCGGAATCTATAAATGGCAAAGTCACTTGCCGAAATTCCTGACCGTTAAACTGAGTCAGCAGACTGTGACCAAGCGTTTCGGCGGTCACGCCAGTCTGATCCGAAAGAAAGAAAACAGTGCGTTCAGTCATAATCAGCAGTCTCGTCCGGTCGCCGCGATCCGTATCGCCGCGCATCCCCGTATCTGAATTCGATTGTCCATTTCCTGCAATGGAACACAAGGGAGCCTAGTTTGGAACCGTACGTCATCAAGCTCGCGGAGCTTGGAATGAATGATGTCGAGCGTGTCGGCGGAAAGAATGCTTCGCTGGGCGAGATGATAAGCAACCTCAGCGAACTGGGGGTTACAGTCCCCGGGGGATTTGCGACGACGGCCACCGCCTACCGGGAATTCCTGGCGGCTGACGGCCTCGACACACGGATACACTCACTGCTCAATGATCTCGACGTCGACGATATCGAAGCATTGACGACTGCCGGACGGCAGATCCGGGAGTGGATCCTGAATACGCCGCTGCCCGAACGCCTGATGAGCGATATCCGTGGCGCCTGGGAGGAGATGAGTGGCGGAAACGACATCGCGGTCGCCGTTCGCTCATCAGCGACTGCGGAGGATCTGCCCGATGCGTCGTTTGCCGGCCAGCAGGAAACTTTCCTCAACGTCCGCGGTTTGGATCACCTGAACGACGCCCTGCACCAGGTGTTCGCATCGCTGTTTAATGACCGCGCAATTGCGTACCGCGTGCACCAGGGGTTCGACCACAGCCAGGTTGCTCTCTCGGTAGGCGTTCAGACAATGGTACGAAGTGATGTTGGCGCTTCAGGTGTGATCTTTACGCTCGACACCGAATCAGGGTTCCGCGATGCTGTGTTCATTACCTCGTCATACGGCCTCGGTGAAACCGTCGTGCAGGGCGCCGTAAATCCCGATGAGTTCTACGTCTACAAGCCGGCGCTCCGCGACGGCAAGTACCCGATACTTCGTAAGACCCTTGGCGGCAAAGCCATCAAGATGGTCTACAGCGATGATGCGAGGCCGGGCAAGACAGTCGAAACGGTGGACGTGGACGAATCGGACGCGCATCGTTTCTCGCTCAGCGAGGAGGAGATCATCGAGCTTGCCAAGATGGCTGTCACGATCGAAGACCACTATCAGCGCCCGATGGATATTGAATGGGGCAAGGACGGAACCGACGGCAAAATATACATCCTTCAGGCGCGACCCGAGACCGTTCAGAGCCGCAGTGGCCGAACCATTCAGCGTTTTACGCTCAAAGGGCGCTCGGATGTGATCAGCAAAGGCCGCAGTATCGGGCAAAAGATAGGATCAGGTACCGCTCGGGTGATTCGCGACGTCAGCGAGATGAACCGGGTGCAGAACGGCGATGTCCTGGTCTCGGACATGACGGATCCGGACTGGGAACCCGTCATGAAGCGAGCCGCGGCTATCGTCACAAATCGCGGCGGCCGCACGTGCCATGCGGCGATCATTGCGCGGGAACTCGGAATTCCGGCCGTCGTCGGCTGCGGCGATGCAACGGATGCTATCGTGGACGGCGCCGAAGTCACCGTCAGTTGTGCCGAAGGCGACGAGGGACTGGTTTACGCGGGTCGGCTGGAATTCGAAAGGACCAAGATCGAGCTGGATTCGCTGCCGGACATCCCCGTCAAGATCATGATGAACGTGGGCAATCCCGACCGCGCATTCGATTTCGCAAACGTACCCAACAGGGGCGTCGGGCTGGCACGTCTCGAGTTCATCATAAACCGCATGATCGGTGTACATCCGCAGGCGCTGCTCGAATACGAGTCGCTCGACGAGTCGACACGCAAGGCGGTCGACGAGCAGATGGCGGGCTATGACGATCCGGTAAGCTTCTTCGTGGATCGGCTGGCCGAAGGCGTGTCGACGATCGCCGCAGCATTTGCACCCGAACCGGTCATCGTGCGCATGTCTGACTTCAAGTCCAACGAATATGCCAATCTTATCGGGGGCGACAAGTATGAGCCGGACGAGGAAAACCCGATGCTGGGCTTTCGCGGCGCCGCGCGCTATGTCGCAGATAGTTTCCGGCCCTGTTTCGAAATGGAATGCGCGGCAATCCGCAAGGTGAGAAACGACATGGGCCTGAAACACGTCCAGGTCATGATTCCGTTTGTGCGCACTGTGAAACAGGCCAGTGATGTCGTCGACCTGATGGCCGAGAACGGACTGGAACGCGGCAAGGACGATCTGAAGATCATTATGATGTCCGAGCTGCCTACCAATGCCCTGCTCGCCGACCAGTACCTGGATTATTTCGACGGCATGTCAATCGGTTCGAACGATATGACCCAGCTCGTGTTGGGACTCGATCGGGATTCGGCACTCGTGGCCGATCTATTCGACGAGCGCGACGAGGCCGTCAAGGCGACCCTTGCAATGACAATATCCGCCTGCAAGGCGCGGGGCAAATACGTGGGGATTTGCGGTCAGGGACCGTCCGATCACCCGGATCTGGCCAGATGGCTGCTCGACCAGGGTATCGAGAGCATGTCGCTCAACCCGGACAGCGTTATCGAAACCTGGTTGTTCCTGGCCGGCCAATCCGTCTGACCGGAACCGAGCTCAGAAACGGTCGTAGCGCGACCTGCGTTGCCAGCGGATGCGTGGCAGCCATAGTCCGAGAACCATTCCGACGACGAGTACCAGCGCGCCCGACATAAACCAGTAACGGGTCGTCTGGCTGCTCAGCTCACGATTTTCCTGCTCGAGCGTCGCAACGCGAATTTCCTCTGCTGCCAGCTGCTCTCGAAGTTGCTTGTTCTGATTGTTGATGGCAAGGACGTTCGCTGCAGTGCGCTTGATTTCTGAAAGCTCTTCCTCGAGGCCGCTCTTCTCACGCTCCAGCGTTTCGATTCGTTTCGTCGCCGAATCGTACTCGGAACGAATTGCGCCGAGCTGTGAATTTAGCGACGAGCCGCGCGATGCCTCATTGGTGAGCTGGCTCGTCAACCTCGAAAGCTGCTCCCGGGCGGCCGGTTCATTCATGAGGTAACGGGTCAGCACCCAGCCCTCCGTTCCGCCGCCGGTACGGACCCGCGAATATCCCGTCTCAGCATCCCGATCGAGGACCTCGAGTTCGGTGCCGCTCTTGAGCATTAGCTCGATGGCGTTACTCGTAGACGGGCCGCTCCGTAACGTGATTTCGAATTCATCGCTCACCCAGGCGGATTCGGCGCTGGCGGCGCTCGCAAACAGCAACGCCGACAGTAGCGACGCTGCGCAGCCGTTGATCATCATTTTCATGCGGCAACTATAAGACATGGCGCGCGGCGGTTCTAGCCAAAAATCTGCCAAATCAGTCGCTTATCGGCGACAGCAGGGAGATGTTCTGCTCCCGGTTGCGGCCGTCGAACGGAT
>JBFEXY010000219.1:0-4431 GCA_041562415.1 Woeseiaceae bacterium | reverse complement strand
TCGAGTTCGTACAGAAACAGGGAACCTTTCTCGTACGCGATGCTCGTGAACACCTCGTCCGGATCGCGACCGCGTAAATCCACCGCCAGCGCCTCATCGTGATCTTCCAGGTCCGGCAGCTCGTCCATCAGCTCGGCGTAGCCGAGCGCCATTTCCATGTCGTAACGCTCGTCGCCGAAGACGGCCTGCATGATGCGGTTGGTGAGGTAGGTCGTGAAGCCCTCGTTGAGCCACAGGTCCCGCCAGCTGGCGTTGGTTACCAGGTTGCCGGACCATGAGTGCGCGAGTTCGTGCGCGATCAGGGCGACGAGGCTCTTGTCGCCGGCGATGACGGTCGGCGTGATGAAACTCAGCCGCGGGTGTTCCATGCCGCCGATCGGGAACGCAGGGGGCAGTATCAGAAGGTCGTAGCGGTCCCAGCGGTACCGGCCGAAAGTCTCCTCGGTCGTCTCGAGCATCGCCTCGGTATCCGCAAATTCGGCCGCGGCTGCCTCGAGCATCTCTTTTTCTGCGTACACACCGGTGCGTACGCCCATCGCCCTGAATTCAAGGTCGCCGACCGCGAGTGCGATCAGGTAGGGCGGGATCGGCTGCGGCATGCTGAACGAAAACTCGCCGTCCAGCTCAGCGTCCGGATCGTTGTCGGCGCTCATCACGGCCCTCAGTTCGGGCGGCGTGCGCACGATTGCGTCGTACGTGACGCGTACGCCAGGCGTGTCCTGCAGCGGAATAAAGCTGCGTGCATGAATCGATTGGGCCTGCGTGTAGAGGAAGGGGTGCCGCTTGCCTGCGGTCTGCTGCGGTTCGAGCCACTGCAGCGCCAGCGCATCGGGGGATGTCTCGTAGCGGATGACGACTTCGGTCTCATCGGCGGGCATCTCGATTGTCAGTGGTGCGCCAAGGTCTTCCGAGCCCTCGCCAATCGTAAAGGCGGCCTCCACGAGTTGATCATCGTGCCCCGCACGAACCGACTCGATGATGAGCCCGCGGGTATCGAGGATCAGCGGCTTGTTGTCTCCGTTCAGCCGATCCAGTTGCAGTCGTGCTTCACCAAGGAGCACCTTGCGGTCGAAGTCGACCGTGAAGTCGAGGTTGATGTGCGTCGTGCGGTAGTCGTCGGTGTTCGCGAACGAGTGATAGTCCAGCCCCGACACCAGGCTCGCCGCAACCCCCGGTTTCGCGTCCGCGATCTCCGGCTGTGGCTGATCGGAATCGGGTCCGGAGCACGCGGCGACCAGCGCCAGCGCCGCAGCCAGGAACAGGAGCTTCCGGTTGTTGCCTGAATGCATCGCAAAAATCGTCGGTCAAAAAGGGCCCGTAACAGTACCTTCGCGCACCCTGAAACGCCACTCTGCGCTTGCCACCCACAGCCTGAATCGTGGTCACTACGGATCCGGCCGTTTCCGGAGTTTTGCCAGGGTCGTGAGGACAGGCCCATACTGGGCATTCGTACACTCGCGCTTGCAAGGCACACTATGAGCACAGCTGTAAGAGACATCGGATTCGGAACGCAAATTCGCAAGTCGCCCTATTTTGACGCGACCCTGCGATATGGCGCGCGGGAATTCTCGGTCTACAACCACATGTATATTCCCCGTGATTTTGGCGATCCGGTCGAGAACTACTGGAACCTGGTCAATGCGGCGATCCTTTGCGACGTGGCTGTCGAGCGGCAGGTCGAATTTACTGGCCCTGACGCCGCAAGATTCGTGCAGTTCCTCACGCCGCGGAACCTGTCGGAATGTCACGTCGGGCAGTGCAAGTACGTAATGATTACGTCCGAGGAGGGCGGCATCATCAATGACCCAATCCTGCTGCGTCTTGGGGAAAACCACTTCTGGCTGTCGCTTGCCGATAGCGATGTCCTGCTTTGGGCAAAGGGCGTTGCCGTTCACTCCGGCATGGACGTGAGTATCGGCGAGCCGGACGTTTCGCCGCTACAGCTGCAGGGACCGAGATCACTCGAGATCATGAAAGTACTGTTCGGTGTGGAGATCGGTACGCTGCGTTACTTCTGGTTGCGCGATCTCGAGCTCGACGGTATTCCGCTCGTCGTTTCGCGCACTGGCTGGTCCAGCGAGCTGGGCTACGAAATCTATCTGCGAGATTCGTCTCGTGGCGACGAGCTATGGGAGCGCATCATGGCTGCCGGGCAGCCGTTCGGTCTGCGCGCCGGACACACATCGACGATACGCCGGATCGAGGGCGGCATGCTCTCCTACCATGCCGATATGGACATCAACACCAATCCCTTCGAACTCGGCCTCGATAAGCTCGTGGACCTCGATATGGAAGCGGCGTTCATCGGCAAAGCGGCTCTCAAACGCATCAAGGCCGCGGGCATACGCAGAAAGCAGGTCGGGCTGCAAATTGCGGGGCCGCCCATCGAAACAACGAATACCCGATTCTGGCCGCTACTGGCACGTGATGAGCAGGTCGGCATCATCACGTCTGCCGTCTATTCGCCGCAGCTCGAGCGGAATATTGCCCTGGCGATGGTCTCGCTGGAGTGGGCAGGCAAGGGGTCGGAGCTGCTTGCGCGTTGCAGCTCCGGAGACCACCACGCTATCGTGGTCGATGTGCCGTTCATCGATCCGCAGAAACAGCGCGCGAAGTCCCCTCAGCAGTAACGAACGGCAGGGGATACTGGAGATTCGCTTCGCGAATCATCCGTTCCCATTCGCCGAGCATCCGGGCATAGGCATCCGCGTCGAACTCGGCAAGCTGCCTGCTGCCTTTATCGGTCAGTGCCGTCAGCTCGAAGGTGACCTCGACCTCCGTGCCGCCAGCCCCGTCGGAATATGCGATCACTTGCACCGTGCCGGCACGGGTTCCCGGTGCGATGCGTGCGTAGCGGGCGCGAAGCGCGTCCTCGTCGTAGTCGACCACGACCCAGTAGGCCTTATCGCCTCCAGCCTGCGTCATGAAGACTGCGCCCCTGTCGCGTCCGTCTCCGCCGCTCAGCACTTCCGGGTCCCAGTCGTCAATCCAGAGCTTCTCCCCGGGCGCGGTAAATAACTGGAATGCGTGTTCCGGCACGGCGTCGACACGCAACGTGCCCGTGTGAGTGACAGATCGGTTCATGATGCTCTCCTGCTCGAATATTGGTAGATGTTACCATGTTACCAAAATAACATCAAGGGATCGGTGTCGCCGTCGCTTCCCGCCGGTATCAAATGCGCTCGCCCGACCGTATAATCCGCGCCCTCGCTGCTTCGGCTCAGAACACCCAATGTCAGATATCGAACGATTGCGAAACATCGCGATCATTGCCCACGTCGACCACGGCAAAACCACGCTGGTCGATCAACTCCTGCAACAGTCCGGGACCCTCGGGCCGCGTGCTGCCGTGCCCGACCGGGTGATGGACTCCGGTGACCTGGAGCGCGAGCGCGGCATTACGATCCTCGCGAAGAACACGTCGATAAACTGGCAGGATTACCGCATCAATATCGTCGATACACCCGGGCACGCTGACTTCGGCGGTGAGGTGGAGCGTGTGCTGTCGATGGTGGATAGTGTGTTATTGCTGGTGGACGCCGTCGAAGGGCCGATGCCGCAGACGCGCTTTGTGACGCAGAAGGCGTTCGCGTGCGGGCTGGTGCCGCTGGTCGTCATCAACAAGATCGATCGCGACGGTGCGCGCCCGGACTGGGTGCTGGACCAGACATTCGACCTGTTCGACCGCCTCGGCGCCACCGAGGAGCAGCTCGATTTTCCCGTGATCTACGCCTCGGCGCTCCAGGGATACGCGGGCACCGAACCGAATGTGCGTGACGGTGACATGACGCCGCTGCTCGAGGCGATCGTCTCGAAGGTGCCGCCGCCGTCCGTTGACGCGAGCGGCCCGCTGCAGCTGCAGGTGTCGAGCCTCGACTACGATCCCTACGTCGGCGTACTCGGCATCGGCCGGATACAACGCGGCGAGATCGAGACAAACGCCAGGGTCAGTATCGTGGCCGCGGACGGGTCGGTGCGCAATGCGCGGGTACTCGAGCTGTATGGATTCGAAGGACTCGAGCGCAAGAAGATTCCGTCGGCCAGCGCCGGCGATATCATCGTCTTCAGCGGCATCGATGATCTCGCGATCTCCGACACGCTGTGTCCCAGGGACAAGCCCGAAGGGCTGCCCGCGCTGGCTGTCGACGAGCCGACCATCAGCATGACCTTCCAGGTGAACAAGGCACCGTTCGCCGGCAAGGAAGGCAAGTTCCTGACGAGCCGGCAGATCAGCGAGCGCCTGCAGCAGGAACTCAAGCACAACGTCGCGCTGCGCGTCGAAAACACCGAGGACCCGGACAAGTTCTGCGTCTCAGGCCGCGGCGAACTGCATCTCTCCGTGCTTATCGAGAACATGCGCCGCGAAGGTTTTGAGCTGGCCGTGTCGCGGCCGGAAGTCATTTTCCACGAAGAAGAGGGCGTGAAGCTCGA
>JBFEXY010000218.1:0-4447 GCA_041562415.1 Woeseiaceae bacterium | reverse complement strand
TTCGCCGCGCAAGATGTTCGGTGCAAAGGCATTTCGGCTGGACGACTTCAAGGCCATTCGGACGGCCGTGCCCGGAAGCACGATTAATGACGTGGTACTCGCGGTGTGTGGCGGCGCCCTGCGCCGTTACCTGAAACACCACGGCGAACTGCCTGATGACTCGCTGATCGCCTGGGTTCCGATCAACGCCCGAACATCCAGCAAGGCGGAGGCACACTCACCCGGCAACAACGTTACGTCGATGACGGCGCCGATATTCACGAACGTCGGAAACGACATCGACCGGCTGGGCTGCATACATGAGGCGACGAGACTCAGCAAAGAAGCGAAGGCCGGCGTGTCTGCACGCCTGATGACTGATCTCAGCCAGCATGTCCCCGCGGCGACACAGGTTCTCGCCGGCCGTCTCGTGCTGCGTGCCGGCATGGCGGCGCGCACGTGCAACCTGTTTATCTCGAATATTCCCGGACCGCAGGTACCGCTTTACATGAACGGCGCTCTGCAGGTCGGTGCCTACGGCCTCGCACCGCTCGTCAACGGTATGGGGCTCTTCATCGCGACGCCCAGTTATAACGGTGAGATTACGTTTAACGTGACGTCCACACGGGAAATCATCCCCGACATGGAGTTCTTCATCGAGTGCATCGACAGGTCGCTCGAAAACCTGAAAGCCGCGGCCAAACCGAAAGAGAGGGCCGCGAAGAAGAAGGTCGGCAAAAAAACGGCCGCCAGGAAGAAGCGGGCCAGCAAGGAAAAGCCTGCTGCCTGACCCAGCGGGCGATCAAACCGCGCGCCGTACCGTAGACCCGCTCAACCGGGGCGCGCCGTGATCGAGCCGTCCCACGATCCGGTCGAGCTTGCGCCCGATCCTGGTCTGTACCCGGATCATCTCTATCTTCGGCCAGGTCGCACGCTCTCCCATCGCAATCAACTCCACGACCTCGCTTACGGAGCGGTGCGCGAGGAGCTTTAGCGGATTAAAGAGCAGCCTGTCGGGGAGGATATTGATGTCGCCGATGTAGTCCTGGTTGATGATGCTCAGGCCCGCGTTCGTGATCCTGTTGAGTGTCGGGTTCCATGACAAGGGCTTTTCGAACAGCGTCGCGCCGGCATTCAACCATTCGCGCGCCGTGCGGCTGCCGGCGGCCTTCATTATCGATACCGGATCGGATCCTCTCCTAGTATCGGTGACGAAAGGAAGCACGTGCGGATTGACCTGGCTCACGATGAAGTGATTGACACCGTAGATCCGGGTCAGGCGCTTTGCGGGCAGGTCGTCGCTGATCGAGCCGTCCACCCAGCGCCGCGATTTCAGGTAAGGCTGTTTCTCGCCCGTTTCGTTGCGCGCCATAAGACGCACCGGCGGATAGAAGCCGGGGACGGCAGCGGAAGCCATCACTGCTTCACGAACGCATACGTTCGGCGTCGTGATCGCGTTCAGCAGTCGCGACGTCTGGTGCTTCTCCGCCGCGGCGATGGAAACGTTCATGTGCCGACCGGTACGCTCGAACGCTTCGTGGAATGTCAGGTCCGGGAGCAGCCGCTCGAGCGCCTCGTAGACCTCGTCGATCGACGCAACCTCGGGCCGGAACATGTCGAAATATCGCCACAGCCCCGTATCTCGCTCGATCTCGTGCACCAGGTTCTCCGGCTCGAAGAGCCGCTCGAGGTCATTGTTCTCATAGCTGCCGACGAGGCTGCCGACGATCGCCCCGCCACTGCTGCCGGAAAGGACATCGGGCAGTATGCCTTCGAGCCACATCGCTTTTACGGCGCCGATGTGGAAGAACAACAATGAACCGGCCCCGCTCATCACAAACGCGGAGCAGCCGAAGCAGTGCTGGGCCCGGCGGAAGAAGTCGACGCGTGTGTCGATCGGAATGTCGTCGGCGGCATCGCTCGACAGCAACTCCAGCGCGTTAACGACCTCGTCGACGTACTCCGTGATCAGCCGCTTGGTGCCAAACTTTGCCTTGCCGTATAGCGCGCGCCGGCCGATGCCGTCGATATTGCCGTGGATGCCCTCGTTAAGGGCGTACAGCAGGCGCTCGTGGTCTCCGGCCGCCCGGAGCTTGCGCAGCCTCTCCAGGCGCCGCCGGATGGACACGTAGTCGAAGTGCTTCGACTCGTCCGACTCCACCCATTCCCGGACGCCCGATGCCTTGTCGTGAGCGATCGCCGCTTCGCGCCACTCGTCGTAGCTTTCGGCGGCATCCATGGCGCGCTGCAGGCGCCTTGTTGCAGAGAGAATCATCCGCCCAATTTAGTATGAAGGCCCTAATTTTGCGAGCTACAGTTCCCATAATTCGAAAACAACCGTGCCGAGGAGAAAATCATGGCAAAGAAAGAAAACAAAGCAAAACAAAGAGTTAGCGAATTCACCGAGCAGCTGGACAACGTATTCCTGGCTGGTCTGGGCGCATTCGCCAATGCCCAGAAGATGGGTACCGAGACGTTCGAATCGCTGGTAAAGGACGGCGAGAAATTCCGCAAGGAAGCCTCGAAGAAGACCGAGAAGCTGATCGATGATGTTCAGGACTCTGTCCGCGAGATGCGGGACGACGCCGAGTCAAAGGCCGAAGGCCTGCTTGACCGCGTTCGTGACCGTTCGAAGCTCACCAAGCTGCAGAGCGCTTTCGACAAGCGCGTTGCGGATGCGATGGACCGTCTGAATGTCCCGAGCAAGAACGACATCGACAAGATCAACAAGAAGCTCGACAAGATCCTGAAGTCGATCGAGCCGAAGGCGAAGAAGCCAGTGGCCAAGAAGGCTCCCGCCAAGAAAGCGACGGCGAAGAAAGCTCCCGCCGCAAAGCCGGCCGCGGCAACTGAAACGAAGGCCGCCTGATAGCCACTTCCTGGCCACTCACTCTGCGTAGTGAGTGGCCAGTTTTTCCAGTTCCCTCGCCGTCTCCGCGTTGGCGAATGGCTTCAGCAGGCTGAACAGCGATCGTGCCACCCTGATCGCGGCATCATCCGCATCCTGCCGCAGGTCGGTCAGCTCATCGAAACGCTCCGACATCAGCGCGATCACCGCCAGATTTCTCGCGACGCCTCTGACAGCCTCCATATCCAGGTTGAGCAAGCCGTTTCTCGCCAGGCCGATTACGTAAATCTCGAACATCGCGTTGACTCCACGGGCGAAATGCCGCAGGACCCTCGCCACTTTTGGATACTCGTCAGCCAGCACCTCTGTATCGGTCAACATGAAACGATAGGCGCCTTTCAGTTCCAGCAGGTGATGCAGGAACCACCAGAAGTCGTCGATCGACAGGGTTTCGGACTCCGGTGGATGCAACACCCTGCGCGCATCTGCCTGGAACTCGGCGGTCAGCGCATCGACGATGTCCGATTTCTTCCGAAAGTGGTAATGCAGATTTCCCGGACTGATATCGATCTCGTCCGCGATATCGTTGATCGTGGTCCGTGGCACCCCATTTTCATTGAACAACAGGAGACTGGCTACAAGAATTCGATGCCTGGTATCGCGGGCCATGGTCAGCTTGCCTTGCTCGATACATTGTCGGCAATCCACTCCGCGTAGGGTCCATAGGCCTGCGTGATGTCGAGAGCGACGATGGCGGGCAGGTCGTAGGAATGCAGCTCCAGGATGGCAGCCTCGACGTCCGGATACCGTTCATCGGTGGTCTTCACCAGCAGCCGAAATTCATCATCATTCTGAACGGCTCCCTCCCACGTGTAGTAGCTCTGTATCGACGAGATTTGTGCACAGGCGACGAGTCTGCGCTCCACGAGGGCAGCCGCAATCGAGCGGGCCTCGTCGAGGCTGTCCGTCGTCGTCATTATTGCAATGGTGCTCATGGTGCCCCGGATGATACCCGACAATTATTCGGGCAGGGGTCAGCCGGCCAGAGCCAGGCGGCGGCATTCCGCCTCTCGGCCGCGCACGACACGTTCGCCCGTCATGGGCCCGTGCGTCTCCGTGACGACCGTGCATTGCGATTCGCGGTGATCGTCATCGTAGAAATAGATGACGACCCAGTCGTCCGTCCGACCCAGCTCATGCGCGCGGGCGGTGTTCGAGAACAAGGCGGTGAAATGCCATCCCCGCCGCGCGGCATGCATGATCGGCAGCCAGGCCACACCCTCGGGATTGAATCGCTTGGGCGCGATCGTGGGCAACTCCCCGGCGGCCGCCTTTTGCCGATACTCAGCGTCGATATCGAGGAGCAATCGTGCCGGGGGCAGCCTGGCGTGCCGTCGGCCTCGCGCCTGTCCGCGCCCGAGCGCCGCTGCCAGACCGGCACGAATCGCTGCGGCACGCCGCTCGCCGATGCCCGGTACCGTCAGCAGCGAGCCATCGTGGGCTGCAGCTTCCAGCGCCTCGAGTGTATCGACGTGCAGTCTGTCATGGATGTCGCGTGCCAATCCTGGTCCGACACCGGGCAGAGTCTGAAATACGACCTCCGGCGAAGCTTCTCCGCGC
>JBFEXY010000217.1:0-4472 GCA_041562415.1 Woeseiaceae bacterium | reverse complement strand
TCGCACTGGGTGCCCCACCGAAAAAGGGGTTGGGCGATGGGGTATGCGGAGGCCTAACCCGGAGAATCGAAATGGCAGACGTAACCATGCGCCAGATGCTAGAGGCTGGCGTGCATTTTGGGCATCAGACCCGCTACTGGAACCCGAAGATGGCTCCCTACATCTTCGGCGAACGCAACAAGATCCACATCATTAACCTCGAGAAGAGCCTGCCTATGGCTCGCGAGGCCTACGCTTTCGTGAAAGCTACGGTCGCAGACGGCGGCAAGGTGCTTTTCGTGGGCACCAAGCGTGCGGCACGCGACTCGATGCGCAATCATGCGATTCGCTGCGAGATGCCGTTCGTCAGCCAGCGGTGGCTGGGCGGCATGCTGACGAATTACAAGACTATTCGCCAATCCGTCAAACGCCTTGTGGTGCTGGAAGAAATGGCGGCGGAAGGTGGTTTCGAGGGCCTCACCAAGAAGGAAATCCTGGGCCTGAATCGCGAGCGAGAGAAGCTCGAGAAGAGCCTGGGCGGTATCAAGGAGATGAAGTCCCTTCCCGACGTGATGTTCGTCATCGACGTCGAGCACGAAGATATTGCGATCCGCGAAGCCAAGAAGCTGGGCATTCCGGTTGTCGCAGTCGTGGACACCAATTGTTCGCCGGATGGGGTCGATTACATCGTTCCCGGCAATGACGATGCGATGCGAGCAATCGAACTTTATACGTCGCTCATCGCGGATGCGGTCCTGGACGGCAAGGCTTCAGTGCCGGAGGTCGCTCTCGGCGAGGACGAGTTCGTCGAACTGGACGAGAAAGGTAACATCAAAAAGGCGGGCGACCGCAGGAAGAGGGGGGCGAAGAAGCCATCCCGGAAGCCAGCCATAAAGAAGAAGCCGGCAGCGAAGAAACCTGTAGCGGCTGAAGAGGCTGCGCCTGCAAAGGAAGCCGCGGCGGTCGAAGAAGCTGCGCCCGTGGAGGAGAAGGCAGCGGAGGCAGAGGTCGAAAAGCCGGTTGAAAAGGCTGCGCCCGCCGAGGAGAAGGTAGCGGAGGCAGAGGTCGAAAAGCCGGTTGAAAAGGCTGCGCCCGCCGAGGAGAAGGTAGCGGAGACAGAGGCCGAGAAGCCCGCGAAAGAAGCTACGCCCGTCGAAGAGAAGGTGGCCGAGGCAGAAGTCGAAAAGCCCGTCGAAAAGGCTGCGGGCGAGGAACCCGCGGCGGAAGAACCCGAGAAAGCTGCTGAAGCAGAGGCAGCGGAGAAGCCCAAGAAGAAGGTAGCCAAGAAGGTAGCCAAGAAGGCAGCCAAGAAGACGGCGAAGAAGGCGGCCAAGAAGACTGCGAAAAAGGCCACCAAGAAAACCGCCGCCAAATCTGCGGATAAGGCCGAGGACGATGCGGAGCAGGGCGAATAATTCGCTCGACCGCCTGAACAGATAGCAAGAGATCAAGAGGTACAGTGATGTCGATCAGTGCATCCATGGTGAAAGAGCTCCGCGAGCGCACGGGTGCCGGCATGATGGAGTGCAAGAAAGCGCTCGTCGAGACCGGTGGCGATTTGGAAGCAGCGGCCGAGCACTTGCGTAAGTCCGGGCAGGCCAAAGCCGACAAGAAGGCGGGCCGGGTTGCAGCGGACGGCAAGATCGTAATCAAGGCTGAAGGCGGGAAGGCTGTCGTTGTCGAAGTGAATTCGGAAACGGATTTTGTTGCGAAAGACGAGAACTTTATCTCCTTTGCCGAGGCCGTCGCCGGGGCCGCAATGGCGTCTGGCACTACAGACGTCGAAGCGTTTGCAAATCAGACCCTGGCCGATGGCCGGACCGTCGAGCAAGCACGCACCGCCCTGATTGCGAAAGTCGGGGAGAACATTTCGGTGCGGCGCATCGCCGTCGTTACGTCTGGCGGTCCCCTGGGTCATTACACCCATGGCGCGAAAATCGGCGCCGTCGTCGCACTGGAGGGCGGTGACGAGGATCTGGCACGCGATATCGCGATGCACGTTGCCGCTATCAACCCGACCTGCATCGACGAGAGCGGTGTTCCGGCGGAAACGCTCGAGCGAGAGCGCCGCATCTTCGCCGAGCAGGCTGCCGAATCCGGCAAGCCGCCCGAGATCGTCGAGAAGATGGTGTCCGGCCGCGTCGCCAAGTTTCTCAAGGAGATCACGCTTGTCGGTCAGCCATTCGTCAAGGATGACAAGATCAGCGTCGGCAAGCTGCTCGGCAAAGCGGGAGCAAAGGTCACGTCATTCGTTCGATTCGAAGTCGGCGAGGGCATCGAGAAGAAGCAGGAGAACTTCGCTGACGAAGTCATGAAACAGATCGAGGACGCGAAGAGCAAAGGCTGACGCTCGGCGAGCTTTTCGAATCTAACTCCTTGATTTGAAGAGATTGCCAACAGCTATTGCGCTAGAATCTACGGTCGCCGGGAGGCGGTTCGGGTAACGATAACGAGAAGGCGTGTATATGGGTGACTCCGAGGTTCCGTACGGTCGCGTACTGCTCAAGCTGAGCGGCGAGGCTCTGATGGGCGAACTGGATTACGGGATCGAGCCGGGGACCATCAAGCGAATCGCCAGCGAAATTGCGACCGCAGGGAAGCGCGGTGTCGAAATCGCGATCGTCGTTGGCGGAGGCAACATCTTCCGCGGCGCCGGGCTCGCCGGCGCCGGTATGGACCGGGTTACCGGCGATTACATGGGCATGCTGGCGACGGTCATGAATGCGCTGGCGCTGCAGGATGCGCTCGAGTCGCTCAATGTCTACGCGCGCGTGATGTCTGCGCTGCAGATCCACGACGTTTGCGAGGACTACATCCGCCGCCGGGCGGTCAGGCACCTCGAAAAGGGGCGGGTGGTGATTCTCGCTGCGGGCACAGGCAACCCGTTTTTCACGACCGATACGGCCGCCAGCCTGCGCGCCATCGAGATCGGCGCAGACATTCTTCTCAAAGCAACCAAGGTAGACGGGGTATACGACTCGGACCCCTTTAAGAATCCGGAAGCGATGCGATTCGAGACGGTGTCGTTCGACCAGCTGCTGGCCGACAAGCTGCTGGTGATGGACGCGACGGCCGTTGTGATGTGCCGGGATAACGAGCTGCCGCTGCGTGTATTCGATTTGACGCGCGCGAATGCGATCGTGCAGGCAATAACGGGCGACAGCGTTGGCACCCTGGTAACAGCTTAGACAAGTCGTAAAGAGACTGAGGGCAGAAACGTGTTGGAAGAGATCAAGAAAGATGCCGGTACCCGGATGGCGAAAAGCGTTGCATCGCTGCGACAGGAACTGACAAAGATCCGTACCGGGCGCGCCCACACGAGCCTCCTCGATCACATCACGGTCGAGTACTACGGCAGTGACGTGCCCCTTAACCAGGTTTCCAACGTAGGCGTGGAAGATTCCCGGACTCTGACAGTGACGCCGTGGGAAAAGGACATGGTCCCCAAGATCGAGAAAGCCATCATGGGTTCGGACCTGGGCCTGAATCCGGCAACGGCCGGTACGGTAATTCGCGTGCCCTTGCCGCCGCTCACCGAAGAACGGCGCAAGGACATGATACGGGTCGTACGCCACGAAGCAGAGGGTGGCCGAATCGCCGTGCGCAATATTCGCCGCGATGCTATTCATGACGTCAAGGAACTTCTCAAGGAAAAGATGATCGGTGAGGATGACGAGCGCCGCGCCGAGGAGGAAATTCAGACGATCACGGACAAGTACATCGCCGAGATCGACCAGACTCTTGCAGAAAAAGAAAGCGAACTCATGGAAGTCTGAGTGAGCAAATCCGAATCGACATCACCGGTAAGGGCGAATGTTCCGCGGCACGTCGCCGTGATCATGGATGGCAACGGTCGCTGGGCGCGCAAACGTTCGTTGCCGCGTCATGCCGGGCATCGCTCAGGCGTGAAGTCCGTGCGCGAGATCGTCGAGAATTCCGCCAGGCACGGCGTCGAATACCTGACGTTGTTCGCATTCAGCAGCGAGAACTGGCGGCGGCCAGAAGAAGAAGTCGGCATGCTGATGACTCTATTCCTCGAGGCCTTGCGCCGAGAGGTAGCGGACCTGCACGAGAACAACGTGAGGCTGAGCTTTATTGGTGAGCGGGCGCGTCTCGACTCCAAGCTCAACGACAAGATCAGTAACGCCGAGGCGCTGACAGCGAAGAACACCGGCCTGCGGTTGCAGGTTGCCGTTGCCTACGGTGGGCGATGGGACATCGTCGAGGCGGCGCGCAGCGTCGCGAACAAGGTGGCCTCGGGCGAGATTGCCCCTGCCTCCATCGATGAGGCGACGTTCGCCGCCGAACTCCAGCTTGGCGAAATGCCGGACCCGGACCTGCTGATACGCACCGGCGGAGAGCAGCGAATCAGCAATTTCCTGCTTTGGAATCTCGCGTACGCCGAGCTGTGGTTCACTGACGTCTTGTGGCCCGATTTCGGTGCGGCCGACTTCGAGTCCGCGCTCGACTATTACTCTCGGCGGCAGAGGCGC
>JBFEXY010000216.1:0-4474 GCA_041562415.1 Woeseiaceae bacterium | reverse complement strand
CGCAGAAAACCGACGAGCACAATCGCCCAACGCCACAACAAGGCAAGCAAAACAAGCGCCAGCGCGGTCCATAACGACAAGCCGAACGCCGCCACCAGCAGGGGCAACAACAAGACAAACCCGGCGTGCAGGGCTATTCGTGGGTCGAGCATCTTTCGGTCCCGGGAGCCGCTGCGGCTCGGCTCGGCTCGTGTCAGTCGCGCAAATTACCTAGACGTCGAGGTTCGATACCGTCAGGGCATTCTTCTCGATGAATTCCCGGCGCGGCTCGACCTGGTCACCCATGAGAGTCGTGAAGATCTCGTCGGCCTTGACGGCATCCTCGACCTTCACCTGCATCAGGCGCCTTGTCTCGGGGTTGACGGTGGTGTCCCAGAGCTGGTCCGGGTTCATCTCACCGAGACCCTTGTAGCGCTGCACGCTCTGTCCGCGGCGAGCTTCACCCATGAGCCAGTCGACCGCCTCCGAGAAGCGCGCTACCGCGAATTGCCGGTCGCCGCGCCTGACAAAGGCATCTTCACCCAGCAAGTCGTCAAGCTTGGCTGACAGCGCCATGATGTGCCGGTATTCGTTAGTGTCGAAAAATTCCCGTGGCAGGTAGCGCGTGCTGCCGATACCGTGCTGGACTTTTGTGATCGCGATGCGCACGCCCTCGCCATCTTCGTCGCCGCGCTCGAGGGTCGCTACGTAGCTCGAGCCATTGCCGTTCCTCTGCGCCCGGTCGCCGCCGCCTTTCGGTAGCGCTGCCGACAGCTGTTCCGTCCATGCGTGCAGGTTGTCGAGGTCTTCCGCGCGCTCGGTGGTGACTTCCGGCAAGCGCGCCAGTTCGCGCAGGACATGCCCATCGTAGCGGCTTGCCAGGCGGTCGAAGATGTTCTCGACAGCAATATATTCCTTGGCGAGCGTTTCGAGCGCTACGCCGGACAGCGGCGGAGCGGCGGCATTCACGTACAGTTCGGCGTTTTCGAGCGCCGAAGCCAGCAGATAGGCGTTCAGCTCCGCATCATCCTTGACGTAAACCTCTTGCTTGCCCCGCTTTATCTTGTAAAGCGGCGGTTGTGCGATGTACACGTGACCGCGTTCTATCAATTCGGGCATCTGCCGATAGAAGAACGTGAGCAGCAGCGTGCGTATGTGCGAACCGTCGACGTCCGCATCGGTCATTATGATGATCCGGTGATAACGCAACTTGTCGGGGTCGAAGTCGTCCCTGCCGATACCGCAGCCGAGCGCGGTGATCAGGGTGCCCACCTCGGCCGACGACAACATCTTGTCGAAGCGCGCTTTTTCGACATTCAGGATTTTGCCCTTGAGCGGTAGTATCGCCTGGGTTCGCCTGTCGCGGCCCTGTTTTGCGGAACCACCGGCCGAATCGCCCTCGACGAGAAACAGCTCCGACTTGGCCGGGTCTTTCTCCTGGCAGTCGGCCAGTTTGCCCGGCAGGCCGGCGACATCGAGAGCGCCCTTGCGGCGAGTCATCTCGCGTGCCTTGCGCGCCGCCTCCCGCGCTCGCGCTGCATCGATAATCTTCGAGACGATCGCCTTGGCTTGCTGGGGCTGCTCGAGCAGGTATTCTTCGAGCTTCGCGGCCATGGCCTGCTCGACAATGCCTTTAATTTCAGATGAAACTAATTTTTCCTTGGTTTGTGATGAGAACTTGGGGTCGGGAACCTTCACGGACAGGACGGCCGTGAGCCCCTCCCGGGCATCATCACCCGAGGGCGTCGCCTTTTCCTTGCGGCCGCTAAGCTCTTTTTCGATATACGCATTCATCGTGCGCGTGAGTGCGCTGCGAAAACCGGCCAGGTGGGTTCCGCCATCCCGTTGCGGAATGTTGTTCGTATAGCAGAACATGCTTTCCTGGTAGCCGTCGTTCCACTGCAGGGCAGCCTCTACGCCAACGCCCTCGTGCATAGTCGAAAAGTGAAATACCGTCGGGTGGATCGGGTTCTTGTTACGGTTCAGGTGCTCGACGAACGCGCGAATGCCGCCCTCATACTGAAACACGTCCTCGCGCTCGTCGCGCTCATCGACCAGGTGGATGCGGACGCCGGAATTCAGAAACGACAACTCCCGCAGTCGCCGCGCGAGGATGTCATAGTGGAACTCGATGTTGGTAAAGGTATTGGCGCTTGGTTTGAACCGCAGCGTGGTCCCGGTGCGGTCGGTTTGCCCTACTTCCGCCAGCGGCGCCTGTGGCTCACCGTGCACATACTCCTGCTGGTAGGTCTTGCCTTCACGATGAATGGTCAGCGTCAGCTGTTCGGACAGCGCATTCACCACCGACACGCCAACGCCGTGCAGGCCTCCGGAGACCTTGTAGGAGTTGTCGTCAAACTTTCCGCCGGCGTGCAGCACGGTCATGATGACCTCCGCTGCGGACCTGCCCTCTTCGGGATGTTCGTCGACCGGGATGCCGCGACCGTCATCCGTGATCGTGACGGATTCGTCGGCGTGAATCGTAACCGTGATGATGCTGCAATGACCGGCGAGCGCCTCGTCGATCGAGTTATCGACGACCTCGAAAACCATATGGTGCAACCCGGTGCCGTCATCGGTGTCACCGATGTACATTCCGGGCCGCTTGCGAACGGCCTCAAGGCCCTTTAAGACCTTGATATTACTGGAAGTATATTCCGTCTCGTCGGTCATCCCGTTTCCTCGAGTAAAAACCGACTTATTGTATCAAAATCAGGCCCTTAAACGAGCCTTAAAGTATTCTTTTTTCTCGGGTTTCGGGCCCGGCGCGGAGCTGTCCCGGCCGGCCTTCTTCAGGCCTCGGGCGCCGGCGTGGAGAGCTCGCCATGTTCCACGTGGAACACTCTCGGGGCGGCGGGGAAAAGCGACTCGTCCCGCTTCAGGCTGGTCGCGATAACCTGGCTTCCCAGCCTCGCTACCCGCCCCATCAGCCGGCCCAGTGATTCCCGGTCCAGCTCGGCGGCCGGGTCATCCAGCAACAACAACAGCGGACGCCCCAGGGCCGCCTGGGCGATCTCCGTCGCGGCCAGAACCATCGCGCTCGCGAGCAGCTTCTGTTGGCCCCGGGACACGAGTCGTCGCGCCTGTCGTTCGTCGTAGATCAGGCGAAGATCCGCCCTGTGCGGTCCCACCTGGGTAGTTCCCAGCGCACAATCGCGCTCAAGGTGGTCTTCGAGCACGCCGCGAAGCGTGCTGTCCTTGCTCCACCCGGACACATACCGAAAACTGATGCTCGCCCCGACCAGCGCTTCACCGTGCGCCTGAAGCGTTTCCTCCGCTGCCCCGAGAACCTTTTTCCGCACCGCGTCGACGCGCTCGCCGAGCCGGCAGAATTCCGCGTCCCACGCCACCAGTGACTCTCGGGCGCCACCATCCTTGAGCGCGGCGTTGCGCTGCTTTAACGCGCGGCGGAACTGCCTCCATAGACCCAGGTAATCCGGTTCCACGTGGAACGCGAGCCAATCAAGGAAGCGCCGTCGCTCGTCCGGCCCCCCACTAACCAGGTTGTGAACATCCGGATCAATCACCTGCAGGGGCAGCGCCGCGGCCAGGGACGCCGCACCACCACCACTATCACCGTCAACCCTTACCTCAAGACCCTTGCGGCTGTTTCGTACCCCGACCCCGATAACCCGGCCATCCGACTCCACGTTCGCGAACAGCACGAATTCATGCTGCCCGTGTTGAATAAGGCTGGTTGGAGGTGCGCCGCGAAAAGACTTGCCGCGCCCGAGATACGCCAAGGCTTCCAGGAGGCTGGTTTTCCCTGATGCATTCGCGCCGTAAATCAGCGTGTAATTCGCGTCAGGCTCGAACTCGATGTTGCCGAGACAGCGAAACCCCTGCGCGGTGAAACGCTTTATCGCCACTCAGCCGGCCTGGATTGCCCTGCTACAGGCGCATCGGCATGACCACGAACTTGCAGTCATCCTTTTCCGGCGCCCGGATCAGGCAGCTCGAATTACTATCGACGACAGACAGCGCGACATCGTCCCCATCCACCGCACCAATTGCATCCAGGAGATAATTCACATTGAACCCGATCTCGATGTCATCGCCACTGTAGCTAACCTCGAGCTCTTCCTCTGCTTCTTCCTGCTCCGGATTATGCGCCTGGAGGATCAGCGCATCGTCCCGAATAATCAGTCGTATTCCGCGGTATTTTTCGTTCGAAAGAATCGCTGTTCTTTGCAACCCGCCCCGAAATACCTCTCTGCCGGCACGAACCTCGTTCGACGAGTCCTTGGGAATAACCCTCTCGTACTCCGGAAACCGACCATCTATGAGCTTCGATGTAAACCGAATCCCCTCAAGCTGAATTCTCACGTGGTTGGCGCCAAGTACGACGTCGACGGATCCCTCGCCGCTCATCAGCCTCTGTAACTCGAGGACACCTTTCCTCGGCACGATGACCTGCTGTTCGACCAGATCCTCGCCATCGAGCTCTGCCTCACAAAGCGCCAGCCGGTGTCCGTCGGTCGCTACCGTCCTTATG
>JBFEXY010000215.1:0-4490 GCA_041562415.1 Woeseiaceae bacterium | reverse complement strand
GACGAGGCGACCAAGCTTGCCGGCCGCCAGTCCGAAAGTATCGAAGCCGTGCTCGGCTATCGCGGCCGCGCCGTGATGGTGCATCGTGATGAACTGGTGATATTTGATCGTGACGACGGAAACCCCGATGCCTGATTCGCTTTCAAGCACGATGGATGGACTCGGCCGCCAGGCCCGCGGCGCTGCGCGAGTGCTGGCGATGTCGAGTGGCGAGGACCGCAACTCGGCACTGCACGCCGCGTCGGCGGAATTACGATCACGAAGCGGCGAGATACTCGAAGCAAACGCGATCGACATGCGCAACGGGGGTGAACGAGGACTCAGCGACGCGATGCTCGACCGCCTCATGCTCGACGAAAGCCGCATCGAGGCAATGGCCGCCGGGCTTGACGCGATCGCCGGGCTGCCGGATCCCCTGGGCCGCGTCATGGCGGAGTGGGAGCGGCCCAACGGGCTGATGATCCGGCGGGTTGCCGTGCCCCTTGGCGTCATCGGGATCATTTACGAAAGCCGGCCCAACGTCACGGCTGATGCTGCAGGGCTTTGCGTGAAGTCGGGCAATGCGGTGATACTGCGCGGCGGCTCCGAGAGCTTTCACTCCAGCCGCGCCATCCATGCCTGCCTCGTGTCGGGGCTGGAGAAGGCCGGTTTGCCGGCAAACAGTGTGCAGATGGTGCCCACTACTGACCGCGCCGCAGTAGGTTACTTGCTGTCATCGATGGCACAGTGGGTCGATGTGGTAGTTCCACGCGGCGGCAAGAACCTCATCCGCCGTGTGCAGGAGGAAGCCCGCGTGCCGGTGATCGGCCACCTCGAGGGTATCTGCCACGTCTACCTGCACGAAGCGGCCGATGCCGCAATGGCGGCCGAGATCGCCGTCAACGCGAAGATGCGCCGTACGGGCATCTGCGGTGCCGCCGAAACATTGCTGGTCGATCGTGCGGCCGTGGGCAGGCTGCTGCCGGGTGTTCTCAGCGCCCTCAGCGAAGCGGGTTGCGAGATTCGGGGCGACGGCGAAGTTGTCGCAATTTATCCGGACGCGCGGCCAGCGAGCGAAGACGACTGGGGAACCGAGTACCTTGACGCGATCATCTCCGTGCGTGTCGTCGATGATATCGACGCGGCGATCAGGCACATCGGGGAATACGGCTCCGGACACACCGAGTGCATCGTTACCGATGACGATGACGCGGCCGCAAGGTTCTTCCGCAACGTGGACAGCGCCATCCTGCTGCAGAACGCCTCGACGCAATTCGCTGATGGCGGCGAATTCGGCATGGGCGCCGAGATCGGCATCGCTACAGGACGCATCCACGCGCGCGGGCCGGTCGGTGCGGAGCAACTGACGAGCTACAAGTACGTCGTCCGCGGCAGCGGCCAGACCCGGCCCTGATGGCCGCCGATCCGCGGGCCTGCGATGTCGCGGTGATCGGCGCCGGGATCAACGGCGCCGGCATCGCCCGTGACGCCGCGCTTCGCGGCCTGTCGGTCGTGCTGTTTGACAAGGGCGACGTTTGTAACGGCACCTCCTGGGCGTCGAGCCGCCTGATTCACGGCGGCCTGCGCTATCTCGAGTACGGCGAGATCCCGCTCGTCTACGAATCGCTGCACGAGCGGCGTTACCTGCGCCGCATCGCAAGCCACCTCGTCAAGCCGCTGCGCATCTGCATCCCCATCTACCGCGGCGCGAAGCGCGGACCGTTACTGGTAAAGCTCGGCCTGCTGGGTTACGACCTGCTGTCATGGCGCAAGCCCTTGCCGCGTCACAAGATGCTGAGCGAGGACGAGATCCGGGCGCGGGAGCCCGGAGTCTTGCAAGAGAGCCTGCGCGGCGCCGCGTGCTACTACGACGCACAGGTGACATACGCGGAACGCCTCGTGCTCGAAAACGTGCTCGCGGCGCGCGCGGCGGGCGCAGAGATAATGACTTACTCGGAAGTGACGGACATTGGCGTTCGCGGCGGTGTGGTCGTGTCGTTGACCTGCGAGGACAGGTTAACCGGGGAGCAGAGCAACTTTGTACCGCGGGTGGTTGTCAATGCTGCCGGGCCGTGGGTGGACTCGGTACTCGACAGGACCGGACAGCGAATGCCCGAGCTCATCGGCGGCACAAAGGGCAGCCACATCGTCGTGAGCCCGTTCGAAGGTGCGCCGCGGGACGCCTTTTACGTCGAAGCGGAAACCGACGGCCGGCCGTTCTTCATCCTGCCATGGAATGGGCTGTTCCTCATCGGGACGACGGACATCCGCTACGACGGCGATCCGTCGAGCGCAAGAGCAAGCCCTGAGGAAGTGGATTACCTGCTGGCCGAGACCAACCGTGTTTTTCCGGCGGCCCAACTGACCGTCGACGACGTGCACTACGCTTACGCGGGCATTCGGCCGCTGCCGCAGCGAACGCACGGGCCCGAGTCTGCGATTACCCGCAAGCACATTATCAAGTCGCACCGCCGAACTGCACGCGGCCTGCTGTCTATCGTCGGCGGCAAGCTGACGACATACCGCAATCTTGCAGAACAGGCGGTCGACAAGATCGGCAAGTTGCTGGGGCGCCGCCTGCCCGAGTGCCGGACGCGCGATACCCTGTTACCCGGTGCCGGGGACCTCGATCAGGCGCGCGAGGCACTGGGCGAGTATCCCGGACTTTCCGAGCCTGGTGTCGAGCGGTTGTTGCGTATCTACGGGGCACGCGCAGCCGGAATAGTGGCGCTTGCGAAGACGCACCCCGAAGTGGCCGGATTCCTGGACAACGCGGCAACTCTGCCGGAGGCAGAGGTTGCCTACGTGATCCGCGCAGAGCTGCCGAAGACGCTCATCGATATCGTCTATCGGCGCATGATGATCGGCCTGGATGCCGACCAGGGACGGCCTCACTATGCCAGGATCGCCGAACTTGCGGCTGCAGAGTTTGCCTGGGACGACGCCCGCCGCGACGCAGAATTGCATGCGCTCCGGGTGCACACCGATTCACTGCACGTGGGTCCGCCCGAGGCCAAGAAACTGACTTCTTGACCGCTGGATCAGATTGCCGAGTCCTTATGTCGTGTCATGGACTAATCGGGCTCACATCCGATAAAGGCAAACCTGACCAAAGTCAGGGACGCAAAGCCACGGATCCTCAATTCCTCCGAGAAGCCATGGATGACTCCCCCGAAGGATCCAAGACCGCCATCGCCTTCGGTGGCAAATGGCGAAGCCGCTGGTCGTTACCAATTACACACCCTTTCAGCGGCTCCGCAATAAACGCGCCGAACTGAAATCCATCCGTAAGATCAACAGGCAATTCTTTAATCGGAACTTTCTGCGGACAAAAGTCAGTTCGCAGGTATAAGTAGATATTGGCTGAATCGCGCATCGGCTCTAATCAAACTACCTGGAAGATCGTCCCTTCCAATAGCGATCAGGCAAGATCGTTGCGCGTCTGGGCAATGATCAAGAACTTACCGTTCTCCGCCTGTAAAAGTCAGAAAAACTGCAGCTATTCTTCAGGACTTTCGCAAACATTCCGCGGAAACTTCGATTGCTTAATCCTCGTGGAGGATAACAATGAAAACGCTGAGAATACTTGCATCATTCGTGTCGGCTCTTGTGATTGCCGTGCTTTTGGGATCCGGTACCACATTCGCCGATGATTCGGCATCCACAGAGCTAAAATCGGACATCGATGACCACATCTACGCGATAGGAAGAGCCATCAAGTCTGACGAGGTCTCTGTCACGGTTCGATTTGGTGAACTGAATCTGGACAATGAGAAAGGCGTTGCGGTTCTCTATCGTCGCTTGCAGAGAGCCGCCGAGTATGTTTGCGGCGTCGAACCGCATTCGGTCAGCCGCTCTCGGACGCGTCAGGCCGCCACTGCCGCCTGTTATTCGGCCACGCTATCGGCTTCGGTGGACAAGATTGACAACTTTGCTCTGAAGCAAATGTATCAGAACAGCGAACCGACAGCGGTGCTGGCGGCCAAGGTGGAATAAGGCCTGCCAGTAGTCGTACAAACAAGGACGTGCACGTTCAGACCTGAGCGGGGCCGGAGGCGCGCCGATTCTCAGGCAATATGTTCGTCGATCGAGCCTTCGATCGCCGCGCGTATCGGTTTCCAGTCGAAGAGCATTTTGTTCTGCTCTGCGGCGTCATTTTATTACCCGGAATTTGGATATTCCGGGCACCGGCGAGGTCCGCTTCTGGCCCAAAGCGGACGTTCCGTCCGAGCTAGTACATCCCCGAATTGACACGATTCCCTATCGGAGGATCATTGATCTCGCGATAAAGGCAAACCTGACCAAAGTCAGGGACGCAAAGCCACGGGTCCTCGCTTCCTCCGCCACGCCTTCTGCGACGCGACGAAGGACACCAAGACCGCCGGACTGCCTGGATGATCGGATTAAGCGGCGTTCGTCTTTCCTGATTCTCACAGCCGTGATGGAGGTTAGGTATGCCTCTTCACCTTGGTCAACAACACGAATCTATTCACACAGTCGGCGAGACCAGG
>JBFEXY010000214.1:0-4494 GCA_041562415.1 Woeseiaceae bacterium | reverse complement strand
GATCACCTCGCGTATTTCGTTCACCGCGACATCGGCGAGCGTTACCGAGTCGGTACGCATATAGGTTATGAGACCGACATTACCTTCGCCCGGTAGCTCGATGCCTTCGTAAAGCCGCTGTGCCGTGCGCATGGTGCGCTGCGTGTTGAAGCCGAGCTTGCGAGACGCCTCCTGCTGCAGCGTGGACGTCGTAAACGGGGCTGCCGGGTTACGACGGCGCTGTTTCCTCGTGACGCTGATCGTCTTCAGCTTCCCGTCGGCCGCCTGGAGCAGTGTCTTCTCGACCTCGCGCGCCGCTTCCTCGTTCTCGAAGCTGAATTGTTCGACCTTGTCGCCCTTGTAGGCAACGAGTCGGGACATGAACGGCTGCGCGCTCTTGCTCAGGTCGGCTTCAATACTCCAGTACTCGCGCGCCTTGAATGCTTCGATCTCGAGTTCGCGTTCGACGATCATTCGCAGGGCGGGACTCTGGACACGACCGGCCGAGAGTTTCGGGCCTACCTTCCTCCACAAGAGTGGCGACAGGCTGAAACCAAAGAGGTAGTCGAGCGCGCGCCTCGCCTGTTGTGCACCCACCAGGTCGCTGGAGATATCCCGCGGATGTTCGACGGCTTCCTGGACCGCGTTCTTGGTGATCTCGTAGAAGACGACGCGATGTACGGGCTTGCCGTTCAGCGCGCCCTTTTCCCTCAGCAATTCAATCAGGTGCCAGGAAATAGCCTCGCCTTCGCGGTCCGGGTCAGTCGCAAGATAGAGCGAGTCCGCCTTCTTCAGCGCCCGAACGATCGCGTTGACGTGCTTCTCGCTGCGCTCGATGACCTGGTACTTCATTGAGAAATCGTTGTCCGGGTCGACGGCACCCTCTTTGGGAACGAGGTCGCGCACATGCCCATAGGACGCCATCACCTCGAAATCCTTACCGAGGTATTTGCTGATGGTTTTCGCCTTCGCGGGCGATTCGACAATGACAAGATTCTTGGACATAAAATGAAAAACCGCGGTCAATGCCGCGGTTGAATTACATACTTCGTCGCAGTGTGTCAAGGAATGGCAATCTCGACACGTCGCAGACAGGGGTCAATTCGCGCTAGTGGACGGCCCCCGTATTCTCCTCGAAAACGAGGTCTTCCATGCGCGCATACGCCAGTTCCTGACCAGGCTGGCTGAAAAGAACCATCAGCACAACCCACTTGATTTGCTCGACATCGATATCCGGCGCATCCAGCGCCAGCAGCCTGTCTAAGAGGATTTCGCGCTGTGCAGGCGAGAGGATGCCGATCTGTTCCAGGTACGAAATATAGCCGCGACAGGAGACGTCGAGCCGCGCCTGCTCGACACTGTTGTAGACGCGGGTGCCGCGTGCAGTCTGGGCACTGAATACGAGTCCTCCCTGGTCTTCCGACAGGCACTCCAGCCAGTCGAGCGCGCGATCGATCTCCGCATCGCCGAAGCCGGCGCTCGCCAGCTCGCCACGAAGTTCGTTCTGATCGGGTTCCGGGTCTTGGTCGGTGTCGACGTATGTCTCAAACAGGTACATCAATACGTCGAGTACATTTTCTTTCATGCCTGGAGCGGCTCCCTTGGTGGCTGGCGTTTGACTAAATATCTAGCTCAGTATCGAGTAGCGTCCCCCGGACAGCTTCTCGATCTTTCCTTCTAGCTCCAGGATCAGAAGCATGGAGGAAACCTGCTCGATCGTCAATCCGGAACGCGCGACGAGTTCGTCAGCGTTCACGGGATCGTGACCGATCGCTTCGAGCAGTTTTACATACTCCTCATCGACTTCGACCGGCGACGGATCGCTGCCTGTTGATTGATCAACGGTTTGCAGCATGTGTCCTGCCAGTGGCGCAAGCTCGCTAAGGATATCGTCGGCCGCCTCCACCAGTTTCGCGCCCTGGCGGATGAGCTGGTGGCAGCCGCGGGACAGCGGGTTGTGAATGGAGCCCGGGATCGCGAAGACTTCCCGTCCCTCCTCCGCAGCCAGCCGCGCGGTTATCAGCGAGCCGCTGCGCCGCGCAGCCTCGACGACCAGCGTGCCCAGGCAGAGACCGCTTATCAGGCGGTTCCGCTGTGGGAACAGCGCCCGGCCCGGGGCCGTGCCCAGCGGAAACTCGCTGACCAGTGCGCCGCGTTTGGCAATGTCCCGGGCGAGGTCACGATTCGCAGCGGGGTACACGCGATCGATGCCGTGGCCGAGAAAGGCGACTGTAGGAGCGCCAGCCGCCAGCGCGCCGCTGTGGGCAGCTGCGTCGATGCCCTGCGCGAGGCCGCTGACGATGCAGAAGCCTGTCGCGCCGAGATGCCGGGCGAACTCGAAGGCAGTCTGCGCTCCGCCGGTAGTCGGGTTGCGGCTGCCGACAATCGCCAGGGCAGGCAGGTGCAAAATCTCCGGGTCGCCGTTGACATAGAGTTGTGCCGGCGGGCTGGCTATGCCTGCCAGGAGCTCGGGGTACATGTCATCGCCGAGTCTGATCAGGTGGTGGTTTTCATCGTGTAACCACTCGTTCTCGTCCACCGCGATTCCCGGGTCATGCGCCAACGTCTTTCAATCATACCGTGGCAGCGTCCTGGGGCGGCACGACTATTTTCCGTGCAACGCGCAAAAAAAACGGCGCTCGAAAGCGCCGTCTTCAAATACTTGCGAACCGCTGATCAGATCGGATTACGCACGGTGTCATGAATGTGGATGGCCTGCGTCGCCTCCATTACCAGACCGTAGCCGATGCGGTCGTAGACCTTGAATACCATCAGCGTGCCGGCTTCCTCATCGGGAAGACGAACCTTGCCGCCACCGAAGCGGTCTTTTACGGTCTCGCCCGTCTGGAATACCGTCAGCACGTCGCCAACCGAAAGACCGTCTCGCGAGCCGCGATTCAGTACGACAACCTGGTACTGGCCGATCTGGGTGACGCCACCCACGACCGATATGATGCGGCCATCGATGGGGCTGCTGGGTGCGCGCGGGTAGAAGTTCAGCGGGATATCCACCGACTCCGGAATGAGCCTGTCGCCGGGAACCGCTTCCTGGTTGGTGTCCGTCAATGCAACCGTAGCGGGGTCGCCCGTGCGGCGAAGCGTGCCTTCGCCAATGAACTTGCCCTGGTAGCCGATGAGCTTGTTGTCATCCGGATCGATCAGGGGGCCGCCCACTTCCACGACGTTATAGCGCGAGCCGAGTTGCGCACCGTCGAGCCCGCGAACGTAAACTATGTTGCCGGCTGCTGCGATGAGGTGATCGCCACGCGTTTCCAGCAAATACGGCAGACGATCCGACTCACGTTTCTCGAGCACGGCGCCGCTCGACAGGAATGCGGACACCGATTCGAACGGAATGCTGGTTACCGCCTGGCTGATCGGCGAAACGCGCGCCTGTGGCGAAAGGCGATACGTGGAAGCACGCACGTTGGTAATGCGCGGTTGACCGTCGATATAGACCAGCGCGAGTACGTCACCAGGGTAGATAAGGTGCGGATTCTCGATCTGCGTGTTGATGTGCCAGATCTCGGGCCAGAACCACGGATCCTTCAGAAATGTTGAAGCGATATCCCACAGCGTATCGCCGACCTGCACCACGTATTCATCCGGGTGATTGTCGGCAAGCGGTACCGGTTCGCTGACACGCTGAACGACCGGTCCGCCGTATTCGGGAACTGACGATTGCGCGGGGCTGTCATAGCTCTGCGGCGGCGCGCTCGCCGGTGTCGGAATTGCGGCCTCGTCATCGTCGTCTGCAAACGGGTTCAGTGAGCAACCGGCCAGGGTGGCGGCCAGCGCAACAGCGGTGAGCCGGATGAAGGTGTTCAGGCTTTGTGTGCGGGGGACCATAGTTCGCGGGTGCTCCATATTTGCGGATTCAAACCGGGCCTGTCGCGGCATTGCTATAATATGCGGTTCCGGCATTGCCACGGCTGCCAATTACGTCACATTTCCGGCCCAAAGAGCGCCCGGAGACGCCTCGTGATTGGCCGCATTTTCTGAAACTTATTCAATTAAGTCAAACGTTTAGAGAATTTTTATAGATTTTTACGCGAGATCCGGGTGAAATAATTATGTCCTGAAGGGGTCATATTGGATGGTCTCACCCGGAAATTGCCGCAGGCGAATTATGGCAAAACTGACGATTCTGGAATTTCCCGACCCGCGATTGCGCAAAAAAGCGGAGCCGGTCGACAAGGTCGATGACGAGTTGCGAGCGCTGATCGACGACATGTTCGAAACCATGTACGCCGCACCAGGCATCGGGCTTGCCGCGACGCAGGTCGATGTTCATCGGCGGCTGCTGGTGGCAGATGTGTCGGCCGACAAGGACCATCCGCATGTTTTTATCAATCCCGAGATCATCGAGAAGGACGGCGTGACCGTCACGGAAGAGGGCTGCCTGTCGGTACCCGGCTACTTCGAGGAGGTCAAGCGCGCGGAGCACATTCGTGTACGTTTCCTCGATCGTGATGGCCGTGAATGCGAAGGCGAGTTCGAGGGTTTGCTTGCCGT
>JBFEXY010000213.1:0-4559 GCA_041562415.1 Woeseiaceae bacterium | reverse complement strand
CGCGATCTCGTCGTCAATCTCGGACTGCATCTCGAGGGCGCCAACATCCTGATTCTCGGTGCGGGTGGCGCGACGCGCGGCATAGTCGGCCCGCTGCTGGAAATGCAGCCGAGAAACATCTGTATTGCCAACCGCACCCTGGCGCGTGCGAAAGACCTCGTGGAGCGCTTCTCCACCCGCGGGTCGGTCACTGCCTGCGGTTTCGACGCGGTCCCGGTTTCGGAGCCCTACGACCTGGTGATCAACGCAACGTCAGCCATCCACGGCGGGGAGGTGCCGCCGTATCCCGGGGCCGCGATATCCCCACAGACATTCTGTTATGACCTGTCGTACAGCCTGCATCCAACACCCTTTTGCCAATGGGCGCTCGAACACGGCGCGGCACAGGCGGTCATGGGTTGGGGGATGCTCGTCGAGCAGGCTGCCGAGTCGTTTCATATCTGGCGTGGCGTGCGTCCCGACACGAAACCGGTCCTGAAGCAAATTTCGATCAACGCATAGTCACGAATTCTTCGGCGCTGGTCGGATGGATCGCGACCGCGTCGTCAAAATCCTTCTTCGTCGCGCCCATGCGAATCGCGACAGCAAAACCCTGCATCATCTCGTCCGCCCCGTCGCCGATGACGTGGCAACCGACAACATGTTCGTCGTCACCGGCCGTTATCAGCTTCATGACAGAGGTCTGCTTCTTTTCGCCGAGTGCGTAATACATCGGCGTGAAGCGAGACTGGTAAACCTTCACCGCGGCGCCGTGCTCGGCTCTGGCCTCGGCCTCGGTCATGCCCACGGTGCCCATCGGCGGATGGCTGAAAATAACGGTCGGCACGAGCCGGTAGTCAAGGTGTCGGCCTTCCATCTTGCCGTAAATGCGGTCGGCGAGGCGCCGGCCAGCAGCGATCGCGACCGGCGTGAGCGCCTGTGCCCCGGTCACGTCGCCTATCGCAAAGATATGTTCGACGTTGGTCGTCTGGTATTTGTCGACGGGTATGAAACCCTTGCCGTCGGTCTGCACGCCAGCCGCTTCCAGCGCCAGGGTGTCGCTGTTCGGCTCGCGTCCGACCGCCCAGAGCACGCAATCCGCCGGGCCGAAGCGGCGCCCGTCCTCGCTGATCATTACGAGACCGTCGTCGACCTTTTCGACACGTGCAGGAATGACGCGGGTATCGAATCGGATGCCGCTGTTCTCCATCGCCTGCATGACCTCTTCGCCCAGCATCGCGTCGAAGCTCCTGACGATACTGTCCTTGCGCACAACGATGTTTACGTCGCTGCCGAGCGCATTGAAAACGCCACCGAGCTCGACGGCAATATAGCCGCTGCCGGCAATCAGGACGCGTTGCGGACGTTCTTCGAGGGTGAAGAAATCGTCGGATACGATGCCGAGTCCGGCGCCCGGAATGTCGGGCACCATCGGCCGGCCTCCGGTCGCGATGACGATGCGATCCGCACGATAGTGTTCATCGCCAACCGCCAGGGTATGCGGGTCGACAAACTGCGCGGCACCCGGAATATGATCAACGCCGCGCCTGTCGAGGTTGTTCTCGTAGATTCCGTTGAGGCGCGTGACATAGGCGTCGCGGCGCGCCTTCAGTGCGGGCCAGTCGTGTCCGCTGACATCGATACCGAAGCCATAATCGGCGGCGTGATCCAGCTGGTGCCGCGTTTCAGCGGCGTACCACATGACTTTCTTGGGCACACAGCCGACATTGACGCAGGTGCCGCCCAGCGGGCCGTACTCGATCACGGCTGCCCTTGCGCCATATTCCGCAGCACGCTGCGCGTGTGCGAGCCCGCCGCTGCCGCCACCGATTACGAACAGATCGTATTCCTTAGCCAAAACCCATACTCCTTATCCGGTCTTTTTCCGCCGCGACGGGTCGCCGCGGCGCACCCGCCGGCGCCGTGCTAACATCCTGCGCCGGAAAAGGATATCAGCAACCCCGATGAGCAACCCATTACTGGATACGTCTTCACTGCCACGTTTTGCGGAGATCGCGCCGGAACACGTCCTGCCGGCACTGGAGCACGTTATCGCCGCTCACCGCAGCAGACTCGATGAGCTGCTCAACAATAACTCAGATCCCGATTTCGATTCGCTCGTTGCGCCGCTCGAGGACATGGAACATGAACTCTCGCGGGTCTGGTCTCCGGTTAGCCACCTTCAGGGTGTGCTCGGCTCACCCGAATGGCGGGAAGCCTATAGCTCGGCCCTGCCCATATTGACCGAGTACGGCACCGAATTATCTCAGAACACCCGCCTGCAACAGGCCTACGCCCGGGTCGACGTCCGACTGCCGTCTGACGCCAGCGAAGCACAGCGAAATGTCGTGACCCACGCCCTGCGTGACTTTCGCCTGGCTGGCGTCGACCTGCCGGATCAGGAAAAAAGACGCTTCCGGGAGATCATGCAGTCCCTGGCAGCGATACAGGCCGACTTCGACCACAAGATCCAGGACGCGTCAGATGCCTGGGCGCTGCCGGTGGACGATGCCGACGAGCTCGAGGGACTGTCACCGCAAGTTCTGCGGCGCGCGGCCATGGAAGCTTCGAGGCGGGGCCTGGAAGGCTGGCTTCTGACACTCGACTACCCCACGTATCACGCGGTCATGACGCACGCCGAAAACCGCGGCTTGCGCGAAACTTTCTATCACGGCTGGGTAACCCGCGCGTCGGACCAGGGGGCAAACGTCGAATGGGATAACAGCAACAACATCAACAGGATACTGGCGCTGCGCCACGAGGCTGCGGGGCTTGTGGGTTTCGACAGCTACGCCGACTATTCTCTCGCCACCAAGATGGCGGAGTCGCCCGGGCAGGTCATCGACTTCCTTCGCGACCTGGCCGCGCATTCGCGTTCGGCCGCTGAAGACGAACTGGCCGAATTGCGCGACTTCGCAGGCATGGTTGTCGAACCCTGGGACGTATCGTTCCTGCTCGAGAAACTGAAGCAGGCGAAGTTCTCGATTTCGAACGAGGCTCTGCGACAGTATTTTCCTGCACACACGGTAATGAGCGGCCTGTTCGAGCTCGCGAGCAGGCTCTACGACGTCGAATTCTCCAGCGACACCGGCGTCGTCACCTGGCACGAAGATGCTCTCTACTACAGGGTACGAAACAAGGACGGCGAAGACGTCGGTGGTTTCTACACGGACCTGTTCGCGCGCAGCGGCAAGCGCACCGGCGCATGGGTGGACGACTGCATCAACCGCAAAGACCTGAATGGATCGGCAACGCTCCCCGTAGGCTTCCTCGTCTGCAATTTTTCACCGCCGGACGAGCGCGGGCAGTCATTGCTTACGCATGATGATGTGGTAACCGTCTTCCACGAATTCGGGCACATGTTGCACCACCTGCTCACGCGGATCGATTACCCCAGCATTGCCGGCATCAACGGCGTGCCCTGGGACGCCGTCGAGTTGCCCAGCCAGTTCATGGAAAATTTTGCCTGGAGCTACGAGGTGCTTGAACGCTGTTCGGCGCACGCCGAAACGGGTGAACCGCTGCCGAAAGACCTCTTTGAGCGTCTCGAGGAGAGTCGCCACACGGGTGCCGCGCTTGCGATGATGCGGCAGATCGAGTTCGGGCTGTTCGACATGCGCCTGCATGCCGGGTACGACCCGGAGACGCCGAGAGATGTACTGTCGACGCTGAATGAGGTCCGCGAAGAGGTGTCACTGATCCGTCACCCTGAGTACAACCGGCTTCCCCAGGCCTTCTCACATATTTTCGCGGGGGGTTACGCAGCCGGGTATTACAGCTACAAATGGGCCGAGGTGCTTGCGGCCGACGCGTTTGCGGCCTTCGAGGAGGCCGGTATTTTCGATGCCGGGACAGCGGCACGGTTTCGTCGGGAGATACTCGAGATCGGTGGCAGCCGCGACTTTATGCAGGCCTACGTCGATTTCCGGGGCCGCAAGCCCGAGATCGAAGCGCTACTTCGCCAGAGCGGTATTGTAACGTCATGAAGATCGCGACCTGGAACGTGAACTCGATGAAGGTGCGACTGCCACACGTCCTCGAGTGGCTGTCGGCGAGCGATCCCGACGTTCTCGTCCTGCAGGAAATCAAGCAGCTGACGGAGATGTTCCCGCAGGAAGAGCTCGCCCAAGCCGGCTATCGTTCGCTTGCCAACGGGCAGAAGACCTACAACGGAGTCGCCGTTATTGCCAAAGAGGAGCCTCAGGACCCGGACCTGGAGCTACCGGGTCTGGACGATCCACAACGTCGCGTGCTCGCGACGACGATCGGTAACGTACGCGTGGTCGACCTGTATGTGCCGAATGGATCGGAAGTCGGCTCGGACAAATACGAGTACAAGCTCGGCTGGTTGCGTGCGCTCCGCGACTATCTCGCAGTGCAGCTGGAGAAGCATGAGAATCTCGTCGTGCTCGGTGACTTCAACATCGCGCCCGCCGACGAGGACGTGTACGACGCGGAGAAGTGGGGCGATGCAATCCTGTGTAGCCCGGCGGAGCGTGCCGCGCTGCAGGAGTTGCTCGACCTCGGGCTGACTGACGTATTCCGTAAATTCGACCAGCCTGAGAAAAGCTTCAGCTGGT
>JBFEXY010000212.1:0-4606 GCA_041562415.1 Woeseiaceae bacterium | reverse complement strand
CGGCGACTTCGACTATCCCCGCGCGAAGGCTGGTGGGCTCGATGCCGCTTTCATGTCGATCTACACCCCGGCGAACCTGGAGGCGGACGGAAAGTCCCGTGAGGAAGCCGAGCAACTTATTGATTTAGTGGAAAATATTGTAAAAAAATCGAATGGCAAATTCGCCGTAGCCAGGTCTCCCATGGATGTCAGGAGGAACTTCGAGGCAGGCATCGTGTCGCTGCCATTGGGCATGGAAAACGGCTCACCAATCGAAGGAGACCTCGCGAACCTGCGGCACTTCCATGAGCGCGGGATCCGTTACATCACCCTCACTCACAGCCTCTCGAACCATATTTCGGACTCCTCGTTCGACGAGAATCGCCAGTGGCAAGGCCTCAGCGAATTTGGCGTTGAAATCGTGCGGGAGATGAACCGCCTCGGCATCATGGTCGACATCAGTCACGTCTCGGATGACGCTTTCTGGCAGGTTCTGGACGTCAGCGCGGTTCCAGTGATTGCATCCCACTCCTCGGCACGCCACTTCACGCCGGGCTGGGAACGCAACATGAGCGACGAGATGATCCGGGCACTCGCCGGACACGGCGGGATCATCATGATCAACTTTGGATCGGCTTTCATTACCGAGGAAGCTCGCCAGTACTCGTCGAAACGCTGGCCCGCGGCGCGTGCATTCATCGAGGAGCACAGCAACCTCTCGCGCGAAGAGGCGCAAAAGCAATTTGCGGCTTCCTGGGAAGCCGAGAACGGCGCCATGCCCTACGCCTCCCTCGACGACGTGCTCAATCACTTCGACCACGTCGTCGAGCTCGTCGGCGTCGAGCATGTCGGCATCGGCTCCGACTACGATGGCGTCGGTGATTCGCTGCCGACCGGCCTGAAGGACGTGTCCGCGTACCCCAATCTTATCGAGGGTCTGCTGCGCCGCGGATACAGCGAGGCCGACATCCGCAAGATTCTCGGTGAGAACCTGTTGCGGTTCTGGCAGACGGTCGAGGACTACGCCGCGACGACGTCAACCAGCACGTAGCGCAGCAGCACTTCGTAGCTGCCGCGATCGAGTTTCATGCCCTGGGGCAGTTCCAGCGTGTGGATCGGCGCACCGTCGCTTTCGCGAATCTCCTGGTAGTGCTTGTCACCGTCGCGGTACACGCGGTATTGAACTTCACGGTAGTCGCCGACTTTCATCGGCACCTTACTGGACGTCCAGTCCTGAATAGTCGCTCGCTCCATCTCAGCCTCCATAGCGCCAAGCGAATTGGCTCGTGTAGTCAATGGTCTATCAGCAAAGTGCAAACCGCGTGCCAACAGTTTTTCATCGAAATGGATTTTATTAATTATTTATTTATCAATGTTTTATTTATTATATCTAGAATAAATATTAGATAATTACGGGTCTCCGAGTGTCAGTATGTGACGCCCGAGTCGTGTAAATTGCGACAGTCGCTTGACATAACAATCTCGCTAAAGCGGCCAGACCAGCAGGATCATGGGTACGGAAATCAGCACGATCAGGATCTCCAGGGGCAGGCCCATGCGCCAGTAATCACCGAACTGGTAGCCGCCGGGCCCCATGATCAACGTGTTGTTCTTGTGCCCGATGGGTGTCAGGAACGCACAGGATGCCGCGACCGCTACACCCATGAGGAACGAATCCGGGTTGGCATCGAGGCGCTCGGCGATTTCTATCGCGATCGGTGCCGCGATCACCGCCGTCGCCGTATTGTTCATGACGTCCGACAAGGTCATTGTCACGATAATGAGGAGCGTCAGCACCATCACGGGCGAAACCGTGCTCGTCAGGCCGAGGATCGCATCGACGATCAGCGTCGATCCTCCGGTGGCCTGCAGGGCGCTGCCGATTGGGATCATGGAGCCGAGCAGCACGATGACCGGCCACTCGATCGAGGTGTAGACCTCGCGGAGCGGCACGATATTCAGCAGGATATAGGCTGCCACCACGCAGCCGAGCGCGATCGGCAGGTACACCAGGCCGGCGCTCGCCGCCGCGATAGCCGCAACGAAGATCGCCACGGCCTGCCATACCTTTTGACGCTGGATGACTCGCTGGCCTCGATCTGCAAGCGGCAGAAGACCCAGCTGCCCTGTGACGTCGTTGAGTCGCTCCTCCGGACCCAGCAGCAGCAACACGTCGCCGGGTCGCAGGACGAGCTTGCGGACGTTTTCGCGAAATCGCCTGCCCTCTCGGGAAACGCCCACGAGCGCCACGCGGTAGCGATACAATAAGCGCAACGACACGGCCGATCGGCCGGCCAGCCTGGAGGACTCCGGCACGACGACTTCGCTGAACTCCAGGTCGCCGTCACCCAGAACGCCTTCGGACTTGCCGACATACTCGAGCTGCAGCGCACCCAGCGCCTCGTCGAGGCTTTCGGGACTGGCCTCGATAACGAGGATGTCGCCCGCCTCTATCCTGGCAATCCTTGCAAGGCCCGGCAGCCTCCTGCCCTGCCGCGTCAAACCGACGATCTCGATATCGCTCCGCGCAGCCAGATCGTCAAGCTCCCGGATGCGCTTGCCGATCACCATGGAGCCTTCAGGCACGCGAACCTCTGCGACGTAGTCGGCAAGATCGAACAGCTCTTCGCCCGCGTGGGCCGATGTTCGGGAAGCCGGAAGCAGGCGCCAGCCGATCAGCGCGACGTAGGCAACCCCGACGGCCGCACACGCGATACCCACGGGCGCGAAATCGAACATCTTGAAAGGCGCCCCCAGCGCGTCGTTACGAAACTCGGCGATGACAATATTCGGAGGGGTGCCGATCAGCGTAATCATGCCTCCCAGGATCGAAGCGAATGAGAGCGCCATCAGAGAAAGCGACGGGCTGCGGCCGCTCTTCTTCGCGGCCTGCAGATCGAGGGGCATCAGCAACGCAAGCGCCGCCACGTTATTCATCACGGCCGACAAGGATGCCGCCAGCGCCGACATGATGCCCACGTGAGCGGAGAGCTTGCGTGACGTATCCACCACGTAGCGGGCCAGCAGTTCGATGACGCCCGAATTCGACAGCCCGCGGCTGACAATCAGCACGAGGGCGATAATCACGGTCGCAGGGTGCCCGAAGCCGGAAAAAGCCTCTGCAACCGGTACCACGCCCGTCAGCAAAGCCGCCATCAAGGCAATGAAGGCGATCAGGTCATAGCGCCAGCGCCCCCAGATGAGCATCACGAACACGAGCACGAGAATGACGAACAGAAAGGCTTGTTGCGGCGTCATCATTGTTGGCCTGGATTATTCGACGACGATAGGACGATACGCTATTCGTTGCCTCAAAGGCACGTTACGATCACGACATGGGATTCCTGGTGTTAATCGTTGCGCTGCTCGTACTGGTTTTCGGGCCCGGACTCTGGGTCCGCAGGGTGATCGAGCGCTACAGCAGCCCGCCTGATCGCTATGCGGGAACGGGCGGGCAGCTGGCTCGATACCTGCTCGACAAGCTGGGCATGCAGCATGTCGCCGTGGAGACCACCGACCAGGGCGATCACTATGACCCGGCGGCAAAAGCCGTCCGCCTCAGTCCGGACAAATACGGGGGTCGCTCACTGACAGCGATTACAGTAGCTGCCCACGAGGTCGGACACGCAATACAGGATCAGGAGGGCTACGGGCCGCTCCGGCTGCGCAGCTACCTCGTGCGCGTGGCGCGGCCCGTTGAGCGGATCGGCGCCGGGGCTCTCATGGTAGCGCCCTTCGTGGGTGCCCTGACCCGCGTACCCAGCATCGGCATCATCATGTTCCTCGCGGGATTTCTCACTCTTGCAACGTCGACCCTCGTTCACCTGGCCACGCTGCCGACGGAATTTGATGCCAGTTTCAAGCGGGCGCTGCCGCTGCTCGACGAACAGCGGGTCCTGAAGGCGGCAGACCGCCCACACGCCCGCCGCCTGCTCACGGCGGCCGCCCTGACCTACGTCTCCGCGTCATTGATGAGCCTGCTCAATGTCGCGCGCTGGTGGGCCATACTGCGCCGCTAGCGCCGCGATCCGCGACCGCCGGACGCACTACCATTGAAATCCGCCCGCCAAGCGCCATTTCGCATCTGGGCGGCCAATAGCCTTAGAAATTACTGGTTTAGGGGCCGCAGCGCTGCTATTATCCGCGCCCGAAAGCCGCTCCGGGCCGGGCGAAAGCGCCACGAAAGATGCCCGCGGATATTCACCGGACGGTACTGAATACAGGCACCCACCCTGACCGACGAAGCTCCATGTTCTCTGGCATGCCGAGAGTGACGTCATACCAATATGGAGGTGTGGGTGCGTTTTTGATTAGGACATAGCTGAAGATTCGACATGAAAGACCTGAGCACTTACAGAAATATCGGCATTTTTGCCCACGTCGACGCGGGCAAGACGACGACGACCGAACGCATCCTGAAGCTGACCGGCAAGATTCATCGCACGGGCGAAGTGCACGACGGCGAAGCGACGACCGACTTCATGGAGCAGGAGCAGGAGCGCGGTATTACGATCCAGTCGGCCGCGACCAGCTGCGAATGGAACAAGCACCGCCTGAACATCATCGACACCCCGGGACACGTGGACTTCACGATCGAGGTCTATCGATCGCTGAAAGTGCTGGACGG
>JBFEXY010000211.1:0-4627 GCA_041562415.1 Woeseiaceae bacterium | reverse complement strand
GCGGATTCTTCCATTCCCTGCTTGATCTGCTGGTACATTTCCTCGCCCAGTTGCGCGCGCTGTTCCTCGATCATCGCCATCTGTTGGGCCATTTGCTCGGGCATCGTCCTGGCCGCTTCGAGCATCTGTTCACGATAGAGTGCCATCGTTATTCGTACTGTTTTTTGCAGCCAGTCATCGCCATCGAGACCATTTGATGCGGCCCAGCTACGATAGGCGCCGTCAGAAAGTATCGATTCGAAATCGATAGTCTCTTCATCGTCGTACTGGTTCGCCCCGAATTCGTTGTACTCCTCCCACAACTCGATCAGGCTCAAGACGTCGCTTTCGTCGAAACGAACGTCGCCGACGAAATTGTTTACTTCTACCGACATCTGACCGAGCGTTTCAAGTGCTTCCTCTGTTGCCTGTTCCACGTCCTGGGCATGCAAAGCAGCGGGTGCCAATGCAATCAGGACTACGCTCAAGAGTGATTTCGCATGAGTCATCTTCTTATTCCCCTTCTCGTTCATGTTCTACTCGCTCGCAATATCGTTTCCGATTGGATCACGCGCCACACTTTCGGTAACTCTCGGAACCTACGTATCTCCGCCGTGGACTCAGGCTTGAAATTATTTGCCATGGAGCGGAATTCACTTGCGCCCGCCGCGCTGCATGGCCAATTGGCTGCGGGTGATCGGTCGAACAGGATCCTCATCCTCAACTGCACTCGGCTGGAAGAATAAAAGGCCCCATGAAGGGGCCTTTTATTTTTCTGGCGGTGGGGCAAGTCCCGGGCGGACGTTGCTCTCAGACCACGTCAGGCAAGTTTCACGAGTAATCTGCAAATTAACCGCAGGTAATGCGAGCAGTCTCGCAGGCCGGTTATTCCTCCGGCACAGGGTAGCCGAGTGACGCCCAAGCACTTTTGAGTCCAGGATTGAGGTAGTACGACTGCCAGGCAAATTCGTGCTGGGCATCGCCATTCGTAAAGCGTGCTGCCGTTTCCGCCAGATCTACGGCGTCTTCGAGTGCGGCGTAATCCACCCCAGCTTCGCGGGCGTCCCGTACTTTGGCAAGCGTGTCCGCAAGCAAACCCCGCACCGACCGAAGGTAACTAACGTCATCCTGGACGGGGCCGTGCCCGGGAATGATCGTTGCCGCATCGAGCGCCTCGATCGCATCGAGCGTCTCCACCCAGTCCGTCAATGGGGAATCGAACGCGAACGGAACGGGTGCTACAAGGATGTCGCCAGTGATCACAAGCCTTTCACGGGGCAACCAGGCGATGATGTCTCCGTCGGTATTGCCCCGCCCCAAAAACCGGAGCTCGACATCGCGCCCGCCGAGCCCGACTGTCAGCGACTCGGAAAACACTGTATCCGGGTACTCCAGCGTCATGGCGGCCAGTTCGGGCCGTAACGCCTCGACATAGCCCGCGTATACCCGATAGCTGATAGCCCTGACCGGATCCTCGGGCTCCAGATCCGCGGCCACGGCGAGAAGCGCACTGATATCCACCGTCGCATATGCCTCGCGGCGCTCCTCTTCCATCGGCTCCCATTCCTCGCGAAGCGACTTCAATGTGAGCTGGTGAGAAACAATTTTCAGCTCGGGAAACGCCTTGCGGTATTCGTGGTTGCCATTAGTGTGATCATCATGCCAGTGCGTATTGACAATATGGGTCACCGGGACGTCGGTCAGCGAGCGAATCTTCGCAATGACCGCGCGGGCCACTGCTGGATTGATATGCGTGTCGATGACCATCACACCTGCATCACCAATGACGACCACCGAGTTGCCGTCGACCGGGCCCGACAGAGGGTCCGACTGGGAATGCAGGTAGATGCCGTCGCCGAGATCCAGCCATGTGTAACCGGGATACACGGACTCTTCCGCGAGGCTCGTCAGCGAAAGCAATGCAAGAAAACAGGTGTACAACCTAAGCATATTCGCTCCCCGATTATGGATTGGGCAATGTCCTGGGGCGGTGGAGGAATAGCGTACTTCCTGATAGGTCGAAGTGAAAGATCCCCGATGGGGGGTCTTTTCGTTTTGGCGGAGAGGGTGGGATGGGCGCTTCGCGCCCAGGCATGCCGCTGCGCGGCTGCGCCCGTCGAACAGGGTTCGAAGTCCTCAACCGCACTCGGCTAGAAATCAAAAATGGGGCCACAAGGGCCCCATTTTCAATTTCTGGCGGAGAGGGTGGGATTCGAACCCACGGTACGGGTAAACCGTACACCTGATTTCGAGTCAGGCCCATTCGACCACTCTGGCACCTCTCCTCAATTCCGCATTTTCGTTCAGCGAGACGCCCTGCGGGCGTCGTACACCTGATCTGACTCGTCGCTTCGCTCCTCGCCCCTGCGGGGCGCCTGCGGCGTCCAAACCGGCTACGCCGGTTTGTCGAGTCAGGCCCATTCGACCACTCTGGCACCTCTCCGATGCTGCGTTGCGGGGTCGGGATTGTACGCAGGTGTCGCAAACTTTAACAGCATGGACTACGACAAAGACGGTAAAATCAGTCCACAGCGCCAGGCCGGCGACAGTGCAGCGGGGGATACACTGCCTGTCCGTTCGGTCAAATCAAAAGGGATGCAACAAGGAGATCGTTTTTTTGCGCCTGTTGCTCTACACAACTCTGGCAGCACTACTCGGCACCTGCTCGTCGCCGCCGCCTCTCCTGGACCAGGTCCTCGAACTTGGTGAGTTGCGCGTCGTCACGCGCGACAGCCCCGTCAGCTACATCGAGGGCCCGGACGGGCCATCTGGCCCCGAGTTCGACCTCGTGAGGGAATTCGCCGACGATCTCGGTGTCGAGCTGGTCATCAAGACCGTCGACAGCATCTCGGAAATCGTTCCGTACCTCATGTCAGGCAAGGCCCACATGGCTGCCGCGGGCCTCTCGATCACCGAGTCGCGGCGCGAATACCTGCATTTCGGGTATCCCTACGACATGGTCGACATGCATCTCATCTACAAGCTCGGCACCGGCAAACCGAACGCTATCGAAGACGCAATCGGGCGCCCTATCGAAGTGATGGCGGGCAGCAGCCATGCCGACATGTTGCAGGCCCTGTCAGCAGTTCATCCCGAGCTCGAGTGGACTGAGAACGCCGACGCGGAGGTCACCGACCTGCTCGCCAAGGTGGCCAACGAAGAGGTCGATTTCACGATTGCCGACAGCACCGAGTTCAACATCCAGAGGCATTTCCATCCGGACCTGCGAGTGGCCCTGGACCTGGAACTCGGCGACCCGATCGCATGGGCGTTCCCGAAGCGCTCTGGCGACAGCCTGCTTGCGCGTGCGGACAACTTCCTGATCGAAGCGGATCGCGAAGGTTATCTTGCCCGCGTGCACGATCGCTACTACGGACACACGAAGAAATTCGACTACGTCGGTACGCGCAATTTCATTCGGCACTACGAGAGCCGGCTGCCGCGCTACCGCCAAATGTTCGAGGAAGCGGGTGCCAAGTGGGGTGTCGACTGGCGCCTCATTGCAGCTATCGGCTACCAGGAGTCTCACTGGCGTTCCGGCGCCGTCTCCCCGACCGGCGTCCGCGGCATCATGATGCTCACCGAAGATACAGCCGCCTATCTTGGTATCGACGATCGCGTGGACCCTAAGAACAGCATCTTCGGTGGGGCACAGTATTACGTACGGCAAACCGAGCGCGTCGCCGACACGGTCGACGAACCGGACCGCACCTGGATGGCTCTGGCTGCCTACAACGTGGGATTCAATCACCTCAAGGACGCTCGCATGATCGCCGAGTGGCAAGGTGGCGACCCGGACGCGTGGATAGATGTGTCCGAAGCGCTACCGTTACTCGCACAACGCAAGTGGTACACGAAGGTACCTTACGGCTATGCGCGCGGGTGGGAGCCGGTGCTGTACGTCAACAACATCCGCAGCTACTACAACATCCTCAAGTGGCTGACGGCACACGAGGAGCAGGAGATCCCTGAAGGTGGGGAATTACCGGAACAGGTCGTACCGGAGCCTGACGCGGTGGAAGAAGAACGGGAGGTCACGGAGACCTGACGAATTCGGTTGGCGCGCCACGACGCACGCCTACAGGTTTCGTTTCGACTCGAAAAACGATTTCAGAACCTCGGCACACTCACCCGCCAGCACGCCGCCATTGATTTCGAAACGGTGGTTGAAGGAGCGGCTATCGGAAAGGTCTATCGCGCTGCCCGCCGCCCCGGCCTTCGGATCATAGGCACCAAACACGAGCCGTTCGATGCGCGCCTGCACCAGCGCGCCCATGCACATCGCGCATGGCTCGAGTGTCACGTAGAGAGTGCCGTCCGTCACCCGGTAGTTGCCGGTTTCCCGGGCCGCTTCCCGTAGCGCCACGATCTCTGCATGCGCACTGGGGTCATTGTCGGTTTCGCTGCGGTTGTGGCCGCGCGCGATGATTTCGCCACTGGCGACAACGACTGCACCGACTGGTACCTCACCCTCCTCCGCAGCGACCTTCGCCTCGGCGAGCGCCGCGCGCATGTGGCCCAGGTCCCTGTCCGACCAGGCCGTCATTCATTCCCACTCGATCGTTGCCGGCGGCTTGCCGGAGATGTCGTAGGTTACGCGGGAAATGCCTTCCACCTCGTTGATGATGCGCAGGCTCACGGATTCGAG
>JBFEXY010000210.1:0-4636 GCA_041562415.1 Woeseiaceae bacterium | reverse complement strand
GTGACTGTGCAGGTAAGGGCTGCGTTCATTCATCGGCTCGAGAAGAAGCACGGTCATTCTAACCGTTACTTCCCGCCCGGCCGAAAAATGTGAACGCAAATACGATCTGCCGCGTCAGCGAATCACGTGTTTGCGAATCGCTACCAGCATCAATACCAGTACCAGGACACCCAGCAGCATGGCGGCAGGTGAATGGTGCAGCGACGTAAGCTGGTGGCCTGCATTGCTCACAAAGCCAGTATCCGGCGTATGCGCCAGAACCGTCCCGGCATTCGCGAGCGCAAGCCCGGCAATAAGGAATCGCATTAGGTGCCTCCTCACAATGCGGCGCCGGGTCTCCGGCGCCTACTCTGTACCTTAGACACGCATTCGTCCCACAGGAATAAGCGTAATTACGTACAGTGCTTCGCCGAAATCAGCAAGTAACATCAGGCTGTCAATATCTTTCCAAATACCGCCCGGGTCGGGGCATGGAGGGTTTCTTGTGTGCCTCGCAGTCCCAATGAAGATAACTAAAATCGACGGGTTCCAGTGTACCTGCGAAGCACGCGGCGTCGAGCGCGAAGTCAGCCTGTTCATGATGCAGGACGAAGACCTGCAGCCGGGTGACAATATCCTCGTCCACGTCGGCTACGCGATCCAGAAGGTATCCGACGAGGAAGCGGCGGAATCGTGGGCGCTGTTCGACGAGATACTGGCCACCACCGAAGCCTGAACGCCCCGAACCAGGAGCAGAACGATGTGTGATACGTGCGGCTGTAACATCACTCCCGGCAACGAGCACCTGCTGGAGCAACACGGTCATTTGCATACGACCGAGTCCGGCCGGGAATCGGTCGAGGTTCTGAAAGGGCTTCTTGACGCCAACGACCACCAGGCGCTGCACAATCGCGAACATTTCGACCGTCATGGAGTACTCGCCGTGAACCTGATGTCCTCGCCCGGCGCCGGCAAGACCGCACTGCTGGAGGCGACGATAGAGGCGCTCGACGGGCGGCTGCGCCTCGCCGTCATCGAGGGCGATCTCGAGACCGAAAACGATGCCGAACGCATCCGCGGCAAAGGTGTACCTGCGGTTCAGATCAGCACCGGCAGCGCCTGTCATCTCGACGCCCACATGGTGCATTCCGCGCTGCACGAGCTGTCGCTGGACGACGTCGACATCGTCTTCATCGAGAACGTCGGCAACCTCGTCTGCCCGGCCAGTTTCGATCTCGGCCAGCACCTGAACGTTGCACTGCTTTCGACGCCGGAAGGTGACGACAAACCTGCCAAGTACCCGGTCATGTTCCGCAGCGCAGATCTCGTGTTGATCACGAAGTCGGATCTGCTTGGCGTGCTGGACGACTTCAGCCCCGAACGTGCTGAAGGCTGCCTGCGCAACCTGGCGAGTTCGGCACCCCTGTACGAGGTGTCGTCAAAGAACGGCGACGGGCTCGACACCTGGCTGCAGTGGCTCGGAACGGCAAGGAGCGAGGCAGCGTGATGCACTCCGCTGAGTACTGGCTGGACGCGTTAAAGGGGCTCGGCCTGGAACAACCCGTGCGCATTATGAACGTGTGTGGCGGCCACGAACGCGCGATATCGATCGCCGGTCTGCGCACGGCGATACCCGACAACATCGAGCTCGTCCCGGGTCCCGGATGCCCGGTGTGCATCTGCCCCGAAGAGGACGTGTTCGAGGCTATACAGCTTGCACTCAACGAAGACGTCACGCTTGTCGCATTCGGCGACATGCTGCGAGTGCCGGTCAATGTGCCGAAGAGCGAACCGCGCTCCCTCGAGCAGGCTCGCGCCGCCGGAGGTGACATCCGTCCGATCGCATCGCCAACAGAAGCCGTGCGCATCGCTAACGAGGATCCGTCGCGCCAGGTCGTATTCTTCGCCGCGGGATTCGAGACCACGACGGCGCCGGTAGCGGCGATGCTTGCGGAAGGGGCACCGGATAACCTGCTCGTGCTGTTGTCGGGGCGGCTCACCTGGCCGGCGGTGGCGATGTTGCTCGACTCCGGGACGCCGGGATTCGACGCATTGATTGCGCCGGGCCACGTTTCGACGGTGATGGGCCCGGAGGATTGGGAATTCGTGGTCGAGAAGCACCGCATTCCCGCGGCCGTCGCGGGCTTCCGCCCGGATACGCTGCTTGCGGCCATGTACTCCGTGCTGCGCCAGCGCCAGGAGGGGCGGTTGTTCCTCGACAACTGCTATTCCGAGGTGGTGCGGCCCGGGGGCAATGCGATCGCGCGGGGCCACCTGGACACGGTGATGGAAGTCGTCGACGCCAACTGGCGCGGTATCGGGATCATTCCGAAGTCCGGCTATGCGCTTCGCGCAGCCTATGCCGCCCACGATGCACGCCAGGTTTACCGATCCTACGCCGATGATTCGCGCAAACGGGTGGGCGAGATGCCGCCCGGCTGTGACTGCGCCAATGTCGTGCTCGGCAAGGTCTATCCGAACCAATGCCGCCTGTACGGCCTCGCGTGCACGCCGCGCAAGCCCATCGGACCGTGCATGGTTTCTGACGAGGGTGCCTGCAGGATCTGGTGGTCCGCAGGCTATCGGGACAATGAATGGGAAGGCCGCAAGAAGAGGCAGTCCGTTGGCTGAGGCTGCCCTATATCGGCCGCATGCGGCACGAGAGAGCGTGCGCATAACGCTCGCCGGCCACGTGCAGGGCGTCGGCTTCCGGCCGTTCGTCTACCGCCTGGCAATCGAGCATGGCATCGTCGGCCAGGTGCGGAACCGCCTCGGCGAGGTCGACATTATCGCCAGCGGTGCCCCCGAAGTACTGCGGCAGTTCGAAGCAGACCTGGTCGCAAAGGCACCGCCCCTTTCACGTCCGGTCATTACCGGTGTAGAGCGCGTCGAGGCACGACACGATGCCGGTTTCCAGATCGCCGCAAGCTCGTCTGACGCCGATGCGCGCATCTTCGTTCCCCCCGACTATTTCATGTGCGACGACTGCCGCCGCGAACTGCAGGATCCCGAGGACCGGCGCTACCGCTACCCGTTCATCAATTGCACCCAGTGTGGCCCGCGCTACACGCTGATCGAGTCGCTACCTTACGACCGCCACAACACCAGCATGGCGTCCTTTCCGCTGTGCGCCGATTGCGAACGCGAGTACCTCGATCCGGCGAACCGCCGTTTCCACGCCGAACCCGTCGCCTGCCCGGCCTGTGGTCCGCAGGTGTCTTACGAGCTACCCGGAACAGAGGGGACGGTGCACGCGGCCGCCGGACTCGAAGCGGCGATCGCAGCACTCAGCGACGGGCGGATCGTGGCCGTAAAGGGTATCGGCGGCTACCATCTCATGTGCGACGCGCGCAGCGTCGAGGCTGTCGCGGAACTGCGGCGACGCAAGCAGCGCCCCGACAAGCCGCTCGCCGTGATGTTCCCGCTTGCCGGCAACGACGGCCTCGATATCCTGCGGTTTCACGCCATACTCAGCAACGCGGAATCGGAACTGCTCGCGAGCCCGGTGCGGCCGATCGTACTCGTTACCAGGCGGCCGAGCAGCACGCTCGCTGACAACGTAGCGCCTGCGCTGCGGGAAATCGGCGCGTTCCTGCCTTACAGCCCGTTGCACCAGCTGTTACTGGAAGGTTTCGGCGCGCCGCTTGTCGCAACCTCCGGCAATATCAGCGGTGAACCGGTGCTCACCGAGAACGACGAGGCTGCACATCGCCTCGACATCGTTGCCGATGCCTTCCTGCACCACGACCGGCCGATCGTGCGGCCGGCCGACGATCCGGTTTACCGCCGCATCGGCGGCCGCATGCGGCCGCTGCGGCTCGGACGCGGTTGTGCGCCGGTCGAACTTAACCTGCCCTGGCGGCAACCCGTGCCTGTGCTCGCGGTCGGGGGGCACATGAAAGGGGCGCTGGCGCTGAGCTGGGACGACCGCGTCGTGGTATCGCCGCACATCGGTGAGATGGACAGCCCGCGCAGCCTTGCCGTTTTCGAGCAGGTTGCCACCGACCTCCAGGCGCTCTATGGCGTCGAGGCAGAAACGATCGTGTGCGACGCGCATTCCGGGTACACAACGCACCAGTGGGCACGGCGCCAAACCTTGCCGATCGAAACGGTCTGGCACCACGAAGCGCACGCCAGTGCCGTTGCGGCCGAATTCGCACGTACCGGCCAGTGGCTCATGTTTGCCTGGGACGGTGTGGGCCTGGGCGGCGACGGAACCCTGTGGGGGGGCGAAGCCCTGCTGGGCTCTGCAGGCAACTGGCGGCGCGTCTGCAGCCTGCGGCCCTTCCGTTTGCCCGGCGGAGAACGTGCGGGACGCGAGCCCTGGCGAAGCGCAGCGGCGCTGCACTGGGAATGCGGCCGGCAATGGCCGGACTGCCCCGACGACCAGGGCCTTGCGGAGTTCGCCTGGCGGCAGCAGCTGAATTCGCCGCTGACGAGCGCTGCGGGGCGGCTTTTCGATGCTGCCGCCGCGCTTGTCTGTGGTCAGACCCACACGAGTTTCGAGGCCCAGGGACCGATGCAGCTGGAGTCCCTGGCACGCAGCCCGCGGCACCCCGTATACCTTTCCCTGTCGCGTGGCAGGAGCGGCGTGCTCTGCAGCGACTGGGAGCCTTTGCTCGAGATTATCGCGGACCAGGCGCGCAGCCCGCGGGAG
>JBFEXY010000209.1:0-4696 GCA_041562415.1 Woeseiaceae bacterium | reverse complement strand
GTGCGTGTGCCGGACGACGCGCAGCAAGCAAAAGTCTTCGTGCTCACCTCGCCGAACTTCGTCGAAGCGGCCCGCGCCGAGGTGCCACGGACGATTTCCGCCCAGATCCTGCGCATCGCGGTGTTCACCTGGGGTGATGAGCAGAAGACGGTGATCAACATGGCCAATCCCGTTGCGCACGCGATGGTGTATTACGCGGATTCGCCGAACTACGACGAGCTGATCGCCGCTGCCGGTGCCACGGCGGGCGAACTGCGGCAATTGGTCACGGCCGTGCCCGGCGAAGCCGTGAGCGTGCAGGTCGAACCGATCCGTAAAGAAAAGCACTACAACAAGTACAAGGGTGACGGCCCGGCGCGGATGATGACCAAGTTTCGCACCTGGGATAAGAGCCAGCTGCTGATCGAGGAAGACTCGGCTGACAATTTCGAGGCCGTCGTCGAGCGGGTGGTCGAGAGGCTCGAGGCCGGTGAGATCGCCGACGAGACCTTCCCGTACGGTTGGGAGATCGTCACGCGGATCCCGGTGCGCGACGATGCCGTGTACATCGGCCTCACGAACCCGTACATCGAAAACCGCATGGTGCACATCAATTCGAGTTTCCGAGGCAAGGACAAGACCGAGAAAGCCCCGTATCCCGGCGTGGATCACGTTACGGCACTGCCGACGGATCTGCTGATCGTCCGGGAAGCGGGCAAAACACGTGTGTTTCATTACGGCCAGATGTGGCGCATGCAGCTCTACTTCTGGGACTCCGGGTACCGTGCGTTCACGGCGAACGTGAATGTGCCAGGCAAGATCTCGAGTTCGATCGAGGACGCGGTCAAAACACCGGAAGAATAGGGCGAAACGCCTGTTCATAAAGGCCCGCGCTCCCTGGCCGGGTCGGGTAAAATTCGTCCTATGAAGAGTAATCTACCGCTAGAACCCGCTTACCTGCGGCAACAGATCGTCGGCGTCGACTCGACCTTCGAGACACCATTTGGCGAACGCCTGATGGTGTACTGTGACTACACCGCCTCCGGCCGCTGCCTCCGCTTTGTGGAGTCCTACCTGCAAAGCCTGCAGCGCGTCTACGCGAATACGCACACGGAGGACGACATCACCGGCCGCAGCATGACCCAGCTGCTTCACGAGGCGGAAACGGCGATCAAGGAATCGGTGAACGCGGGTCCCGATGGTCGCATCGTCGCCGTCGGCACGGGCGCGACCGGCGCTATCGAGAAGCTGCAACAGATCGTGGGCGTAGCGCTGGCCCCGGCAACGCGACAACAGCTATTCGACGTCATGGACATGCCGGACTGCGAGATCGACAGCGAGTGCTTCCGCAAGACGTTCAATGAGAAGGGTCCCGTGGTATTCGTCGGGCCCTATGAACACCATTCCAACGAGATCATGTGGCGACAATCGCTCGCGACGACCATCGAGGTTCGCCTCGACGCGACGGGACAGGTAGACCTCGGCCACCTCGAAGAGCTGCTGCAGGATCCGAAGTACCAGGGCCGGCTGCGCATCGGTTCGTTCTCGGCAGCGTCCAACGTGACCGGTATCAAGACTGACGTAAAGGCAGTCGCGACGCTGTTACACAGGTACGACGTCATGGCCTGTTTCGACTATGCGGCCTGTGCGCCGTACGTCCAGATCGACATGAACCCGGAGCCTGAGAACGAGGGAGACGATCCGAGCATCGATGCGATCTTCATCTCGCCGCACAAGTTCCTGGGCGGTCCCGGATCGAGCGGCGTGCTCGTCTTTAACAAGCGCATCTATCACGGCGAGCTGCCACCGAGCGTCGGCGCCGGTGGCACTGTGGATTACGTCAGCAAGACCGACCAGGACTTCATCAAGGACATCGAGGAGCGCGAGAAGGCAGGCACGCCGGGTGTGCTGCAGACAATGAAGGCGGCGCTCGTCTTCCAGATCAAGGATGCTGTCGGAGTCGATTCGATCCACCGCCGCGAACACGAATTCACGACGCGGGCAATGAATCGCTGGCGGGAGGAAGACGGCATCGAGATCCTCGGCAACCCCGATCCTGAACGCCGCGTCGGCATCATCTCGTTCAATATCAAGTCGCCGGACGGCAAATACCTGCACCACAAGTTCGTAACGGTCTTGCTCAACGACCTGTTCGGCATTCAGTCACGCGCGGGCTGTTCCTGTGCGGGGCCCTATGGGCACCGCCTGCTAGGGATCGACGATGATACGTCGGAGCGTTACCGGCACGCGGTACAGGACGGCTACTGCGGCATCAAGCCCGGCTGGTGCCGGATCGGCCTGCACTGGGTGATGGACGATGCCGAGGTCGATTACATCATCGACGCGGTCCGCTTTATTGCGCGGCACGGCCACGAATTCCTGGGGCTATACGACTTCGACCTGTGTACGGGGTTCTGGGAGCATCGAGAGGCGTCGGTCAAGCTGCCCGAATTCTCGCTCGGAGCGGCCCTGGCGAAGGACGAGGGGGAGCCGGCGATACTGTCGCTGCCGCTACGGAAACAGCTTTACGACCACTACATGACCGACGCGGCTCGCTGGGTGGAGAGGCTGCGCACCGAACCGGCGGTGGAGCAGAGCACGCTCGGAGGCGAACTCGAGGAATTGCAGTTCTTCTCGTTGCCGGCAGGGCACCGGGGCCCCGGGGGGACAGTGGATTAGGGGCCTCCCGGCCTTTACGGGAGCACCCCGGGAAAGTAAGATGTGCGGCCCTCGCGGATCCACCACAAGTAAGTCCCGCGAAACAGACAATGCGCCCGTAGCTCAGCTGGATAGAGTACTCGGCTACGAACCGAGCGGTCGGGAGTTCGAATCTCTCCGGGCGCGCCAAAAAATGAAAAGGCCCCCTTTGTGGGGCCTTTTCGTTTTTCGCCCGGAGAGATCGAACTGAGCAGCCCGCAGGGCTGCCGTTCGACAAAACGCGCCAGCGTTTTGGACGTTCGAGCGCAGCGAGAACGGGGCGTGGCCCCGAGAATCGCCCTAAGGCGATTCGAGTCAATCTCTCCGGGCGCGCTCCGCAACTACCGGATCGTGCGCCAACTTTGCCGAACTCCGGCGCAACCCGACTGGAGTCAGATCCAGCCGGCTGTTACCAGCGTGACTACACGCGCTCGATGATCGTAGTAATGCCCTGTCCCAGTCCGATACACATCGTGGCAACGCCCAGGGTGCCTTCGTTCTGTCGCATTACGTTCAGCAAGGTGCCGGTGATGCGGGCCCCGGAGCAGCCGAACGGATGCCCGAGCGCAATGGCGCCGCCGTTCAGGTTGACCTTCTCATCCATGACGTCCAGCAGTTTGAGATCCTTCAACACTGGCAATGCCTGTGCTGCGAAAGCCTCGTTCAGCTCCACGTGATCGATGTCGGACATGCTCAACCCGGCGCGTTTCAGCGCCTTGTGCGTCGAAGGAACCGGCCCATAGCCCATGATGGACGGGTCGACCCCGGCGACGGCCATCGCGCGAATCCGAGCCAACGGCTCCACACCCAGTGCCTGTGCACGTTCAGCCGACAGAACGATCATGCATGACGCGCCGTCGGTGACCTGCGAAGAACTGCCCGCCGTGACCGTGCCGTTCTTTGGATCAAAAACCGGCTTGAGTTGAGCAAGCCCTTCGACCGTCGTATCCGGACGAATGGTCTCGTCCCGTTCCACCAGTACCTTGAATGCGTTGGCGTCATGACCTTCGATCGGGATGATCTCCTCGGCGAAATTTCCGTCCAGGGTTGCCTGGTGGGCTCGTTGATGCGAACGGGCAGAGAATTCATCCTGGGCCTCGCGCGTGATGCCGTGCAGCTTGCCCAGCAACTCGGCAGTCAGGCCCATGGAACCAGCGGCTTTGGCCGCATGCTTGGACAAAGCGGGATTGATATCGATGCCATGGGTCATGCCGATATGGCCCAGGTGCTCAACGCCGCCAACCACGAACATGTCGCCGTTCCCGGTCATGATCGCCTGCACGGCACTGTGCAATGCCGACATGGACGAGCCGCAGAGGCGATTGACCGTCTGGGCGGGCACCTCGTGCGGGATGACCGACAGCAACGTTGCCATGCGGGCAACGTTGACGCCCTGCTCGAGGGTCTGGTTGACGCAGCCCCAGAGTACATCCTCCACTTCGGCAGGATCGAGCTCGGGGTTACGGGCAAACAGGCCGTCGATCAGCGCTGCTGACATGTCGTCTGCGCGAGTGTGGCGGAAACACCCGTTCTTGGATCGTCCCATCGGCGTACGTGCGAAATCCACGATTACCGCATCTCTCGGATTCAGGCTCATCTCTATACTCCCGCTTGCAGCTTATCCGAAGAAGGCGTCGCCACTGGCGGCCATCTCACGCAGTTTTTCAGTGGCTAGATACATGGCTTTCAGCGGCCCCACTGCCGCCGCAAGCTCGTCGGCCCGGGCCACGAATTTGTCGATGCCGACGTCGTCGATGTAGTGCAGCGCGCCGCCCCGGAACGGCGGAAAACCGATTCCGTAAATGAGGGCCAGGTCGACGTCGGTGGCGGATGCTGCGATGCCGTCTTCGAGGCAACGCACAGCCTCGAGGCACATGGGTATCATCATCGAGTCAACGATCGCCTCGTCATCGAGCGTCTCGCTGCCGTCGATTACCGGCGCAAGAAGTGCCGCAACCTCTTCGTCCAGTATCTTCTTCGGGCGCCCTTTCTTATCGGCCTCGTACGCGTAGTATCCGCG
>JBFEXY010000208.1:0-4710 GCA_041562415.1 Woeseiaceae bacterium | reverse complement strand
TAGTTCACGGTAATGCGCCTCTGCGCGCGCTCCATGAAGACCACGAACACGATGGCGGCCACGCCGCCGACGAACATCAGGATCGCGGTAGCCGGCGACATTTCGCCGTTGCGCACGAGTTCCGCCGTCCCTGCGACCGCAGCGGGCATCCCGGCAACGATACCGGCGAGAATGATCATCGATATGCCGTTACCGATACCGCGCTCGGTGATCTGCTCGCCGAGCCACATGAGGAACATCGTGCCGGTAACCAGCGTGATACACGCGGTGATCAGGAAGCTCGGACCGGGATTGACCACCAGGCCCGCCTGGTTCTGCAGCCAGGATGCGGCAGCGACCGACTGGAAGCTCGCCAGCGCCACGGTACCCCAGCGAGTGTACTTGATGATCTGCCGTCTGCCCTGCTCGCCTTCCTTTCTCAGCTGCTGCAGGGTGGGCACGATGTGGCTCGCCATCTGCATGATGATGGATGACGAGATGTACGGCATGATGCCGAGCGCGAACAGTCCGAAGCGCGAAAGCGCGCCACCCGAGAACAGGTTGAACAAACCGAGCAGATTGCCCGACTGCTGATCGAAGAAATCCTTGAGCGCAACCGGATCGACGCCGGGCACCGGTATAAACGTACCTACGCGGAATACGATCAGGGCGCCGAGCAGAAACAGGATACGAGCTTTCAGCTCGGCCAGTTTGCTCGCCGCCTTCGCGATATCAGCCGGATTTTGTTGGGGCTTTTTCGCCACGTTCTTTCCTGTCTTCTGTCGTCGCGCCTCGAGATGCGCTCCTACAATTTTGCGTTTTGGCTGTCTTCCGTTGTCGCGCTTCGAGAAGCGCTCCTACGAAGCCTTTTCCTGCTAATCCTCGATCTTGCCGCCGGCCTTTTCGATGACCTCGCGCGCGCCCTTGGTGACGGCGATACCTTTCAGGTTGACCGCCTTGTCCAGTTCCCCGGACTTGATGACCTTCACCCTGGCGGCAAACGCAGGCACCAGATTCAGCTTCTTCAACACGTCCAGGTCGATGACCTCAGCCTCGGGAATCGCCAGCTCATGCAGCCTCAGTTCTGCCGTCAGATGCGCCTTGCGAGAGCGGAAACCTACTTTCGGCAAACGCCTCTGCAGCGGCATCTGGCCACCTTCGAAGCCAACCTTGTGATAGCCGCCCGACCGCGAGTGCTGGCCCTTCTGGCCGCGACCGCTCGTCTTGCCCTGGCCCGCGGAATGGCCGCGACCCAGGCGCTTGCCGGATTTCTTGGCGCCCTTGCCGGGCGACAGTTCATTCAGACGCATGTCAGACTTCCTCTACCGCGACCATGTATGAAATGCGATTGATCATGCCGCGGTTCTCGGGCGTATCGGCCACCGTCACTGTCTGGTGCATCCTGCGGATACCCAGGCCGGAAACACAGGCCTTGTGGCTCTTGAGCCGCCCGTGCTTGCTCTTGACCAACGTCACTTTCAACTCTTTTGGCTTCGCCATGATCCTATCTCTGCTGTTCCCGCCGGGCTCAGCCGACGATTTCCTTTACTTTCTTGCCGCGCTTGGCCGCAATCGCCTGCGGCGAGTGGATCTCCGACAGCGCGTTGATCGTTGCGCGAACTACATTGATCGGGTTGCGCGATCCATAGCTCTTGGCCAGCACATTGCGCACGCCGGCGCACTCGAACACGGCGCGCATGGCACCGCCGGCGATGACGCCGGTACCTTCCGATGCCGGCTGCATGTAGACGCGGGTCGCTCCGTGACGGCCCTTCTTCGCGTACTGCAGGGTCTCGTTGTTCAGGTTGACCGCGATCATGTTCTTGCGCGCGTTCTGCATCGCCTTCTGAATAGCGATGGGTACTTCCCGCGCCTTTCCGTAGCCGAAGCCGACCTGGCCCTGCCCGTCACCGACAACGGTCAACGCCGTGAAGCCAAACTGACGGCCGCCCTTGACGACCTTGGCCACGCGATTGACCGTAACCAGTTTTTCGATCAGGTCGTCGTTCGATTGTGCTTGTTCAACTCTTGCCATAGTCTGGTCCTGACGGCGACACCGCCATCAACAATCCTTTCTCTAGAATTTCAGCCCTGCTTCGCGCGCTGCATCGGCCAAGGCCTTCACGCGCCCGTGATATCGAAAGCCCGATCGATCAAAGGCAACCGTATCGATGCCCGTCGCCTTGGCCTTCTCCGCAATCCTCGCGCCGACGATGGAGGCAGCCTCGACGTTCCCGCCGCTCTTGACGCCCTTCCGAACCTCCTGCTCGATCGTCGAAGCACTTACCAGAACCGTGCCACCATCGGGCGCAATGATCTGCGCGTAAATATGCCGCGGCGTGCGATGCACGCTGAGCCGATTCACTTCCAGTTCGCGAATCTTCGCGCGCCCCTTCCGGGCCCGCCGCAAACGATTTTGTTTCTTGTCCAGTTTCATTGTCTTTCGACTCTTTTGTCCTGCCTTGTCGCGCTTCGAGAAGCGCTCCTAAGATACCTCTGCAAATCTCTCTGCTGCTTTCGCGGTTCGAGAACCGTTCCTACAGCGGCGCTCCTACTGTTATTTCTTCTTCGCTTCCTTGATGACTACGCGCTCATCGGAGTAGCGAACGCCCTTGCCCTTGTAGGGCTCCGGCGGACGATAGCCGCGAATCTCGGCGGCGACCTGGCCGACCTTCTGCTTGTCGGCCCCCTTCACGATAATCTGGGTCTGGCTCGGTGTTTCCACGGTCACGCCCTCGGGCACGTCGTGGACGATGGGATGCGAAAAGCCCAGGGTCAGGTTGAGCGTGTTGCCCTGTGCCTGTGCGCGGTAGCCGACGCCGACCAACTCCAGCTTACGCTCGAAACCGGTGGAAACCCCCGTCGCCATGTTGGCAAGCAGTGCGCGCATCGTGCCGGCAATCGCCGTGCTGAAGCGCGAGCCGGAACGCGGCTTGACCGTCAGTGCATTGTCTTCCTGGGTGAGCTCGACCTCGGAGTTCAGCTCCATCGTGAGCGTGCCGTTGCTGCCCTTCATCGTGACAACATTTCCGCTCTGGCTGAATTCCACACCGCCAGGCAACTCAACCGGTGCTTTAGCAATTCTTGACATCGTTACGTCTCGTCTCGAAGTGTCATCGCATCAGGAAACGATGCAGATCACTTCCCCTCCAATACCTTTTTCACGCGCCTCGCGATCGCTCATTACGCCCGCCGAGGTCGATACGATTGCTACCCCGAGGCCGCCGAGGACCTTCGGCAAATCTTCCTTGCCGCGGTAAATACGCAGCCCGGGACGGCTCGCACGCTTGATACTTTCGATAACCGGAACGCCTTCGAAATACTTGAGCTCGACACTGAGCTCCTTCGAAGCACCTTCGCCTGCGACGGAGTAGTCCGTTATATAACCCTCGTCTTTCAATACCCGCGCCACTGCTTCTTTCGCGCTGGAAGCAGGCATCGAAACACTGACCTTCCGCGCCTTCTGGCCGTTGCGAATGCGCGTCAGCATGTCAGAGATGGGATCTGTCATCGTCATCGTCCGCGCTCCTCTACCAGCTGGCCTTGGTCAAACCGGGGATCTCGCCCTTCATCGCGCCCTCGCGCAGCTTGTTACGGCCAAGGCCGAACTTGCGATAGACACCATGCGGACGCCCCGTGATCGAGCAACGATTGCGCTGTCGCGTCGGGCTGGCGTCGCGCGGCAGTGCATTGAGCTTTGCCTGTGCAGCGCGGCGCTCCTCGTCGGTGCTATTGACGCTGCGGATGACAGCCTTGAGCTCCGCGCGCTTTGCAGCGTATTTCGCCACGAGCTTTGCCCGCTTGAGTTCGCGCTGGATCATTGATTTTTTCGCCATCTTTCTGTCTGTCCTGGTTTGTCGCGCTTCGAGAAGCGCTCCTATGATGTAATTGAATCTGTTGTCTTCGTTCGCCGTGCTTCCGGGAGCGTTCCTGCAGCTACCGCTTGAACGGAAAGTTGAACATCTCCAGCAACGCCTTGCCTTCCTCAGGGTTGCGAGCCGTCGTGGTGATCGTGATGTCCATCCCCCGGATCGCATCGACCTCGTCGTAATTGATCTCGGGAAAGATAATCTGCTCCTGAACGCCCATGCTGTAATTGCCCTGCTTGTCGAACCCCCTCGGGTTCAGCCCGCGGAAGTCGCGAATACGCGGAATAGCAATGTTCACCAGGCGATCGAGAAATTCGTACATCCGCTCGCGGCGCAACGTGACCTTGCAGCCGATCGGCATGCCATCACGGATCTTGAAGGCCGCAACCGACTTGCGCGCGTTGCATGTGATCGGCCGCTGTCCTGCGATCTTTTCCATGTCCGCGCGAGCGTTCTCGAGCACCTTCTTGTCGGCAATAGCGCCGCCCACGCCCATATTCAGCGTGATCTTCGAGATGCGAGGCACCTCCATCGGGTTCTTGAGGCCGAGCTTCTGCTGAAGTTCGCCCATCAGCTCGTTCTCGAACTTTTCCTGTAGCCTTGACATATCTCAGTCTCTTAAATATCTACGACGTCGCCGCTCTGCTTGAAGATGCGGACCTTTGACCCGTCATCGTTCACACGAAAGCCTACGCGCTCGCCTTTCTTGCTCTTCGGGTTGAAGACCATCAGATTGGAGTGATCGACAGGCATTGCCTTGTCCTGGATGCCGCCGGGCTCACCGATATTCGGGTTCGGCTTAACGTGCTTCTTGAAGATATTTACACCTTCGACGAGCACGCGTCCGTCCGGAAACACCTCG
>JBFEXY010000207.1:0-4729 GCA_041562415.1 Woeseiaceae bacterium | reverse complement strand
GCATCGGCCAATGATATCTTGCCTCGATCCGCGGCTCCTCGTGGAAGACCGCTATTCCCGGTCAGCCCGTGATAGCCACCTGCGGTGAGACGGGCAGCACGTGCCAGATAACTGCCAGGAAATGGCAGATACCGCCGAGCAGAACGAAGACATGCCAGATGGCGTGCCCGAACGCGATGCGTTTGGCGGCATAGAACGCCGCGCCAACCGTGTAGCTCAGCCCGCCGGCGACCAGCCAGACCGTGCCTTCGGGGCCGACCGCGTCGACCACTTGCGGCAGCGCGATGACGACCAGCCAACCCATAACGAGATAGCCGGCAAGCGCGAGCCGCGGGAAGCGGTTGCGGAACCAGAGCTTGGTGAGGATACCCGCCGTAGCGAGCGTCCAGATTGCACCGAACAGCCACCAGCCGGTCGCTGTCCGCATGGCCACGAGCAAAAAGGGCGTATACGTGCCTGCAATCAGGATATAGATAGCGCAGTGATCGAGCAGTTTGAAAAGCTGTCGGTGCCGTGACGTATGCAGTGCGTGATAGATCGTCGACGCCAGGAAGAGTGCGATCAGGCTCGTCCCGTAGACGATGCTGGCGGAGATTCGCCAGGGGTCCGCCGCTTCGATCGATACGTATAGCATCCATGAGAGTCCGGCGATACTGAGGATAACGCCGGCCCCGTGGCTAATGGCGTGAAATAATTCTTCGGCGATCGAGTATTCGGATTGGTTCTTCGACATCAACAGATGCGGTCTGCACGGCCGCAACAACTGGGGAGGAGAATGTTACAGGAAATGGCTTGCGCTGACTAAGATTCGGTGTTTTCGACAGGCTCCCGTGCCTGTTCGGTGGTGGAAAGGGCACGCTGCTGACGGGAACGTCGCCGTGCAACAAACGTCCAGACCGCATGGGCGAAACAGAAGACGGCAAACACGTAATAGGCGGCGCGAAGCCCGTCGGAGAAGTTCAGATAGATGGCTCCAGCCAGGAAAAGGGCACCGAGCAAAAGCCAGAACAACGGTGCATGATCGTAAATGGGCTTGGGTATCCACATGGTCTCGTTCCGTGCTTCGTCCTAGCTACGCGCTGCCTCAGCGGCCTGTTCGCCGTCAAATTCGGCTTCCACGCGATATTTGCGCCTGTAGTTCCGGCGCATGGAGAGAATGTGGAGGCCGCGCCCGGCGCAAAAGATCCCCAGGCCCAGGTAAAAGATCGTCAATTTGTAGGCGAAGCCAATATACAGCGCCAGTACCACGAACAAGATGGCCATCAGCAGCCAGAGCAGGGGCGTTCTCTCGTATATTGGTGTCGGTAGCCACATGGATCGTCAGAATCCGCAACGAACAGAGCGGCCAATAATGCCCTTAGGCAGCAGGCATCGGCCGACTCGACGTCACAAATTCGGAATCGGGGGGAACGTGGGCGGGAAAAATTGAGAACTGCCTCAAACTCGGCCTCTCATAATATGACAAATGACGTCATATAACGCATGTAGATATATGTTATTTAACAATAAAACGTATCTTATTATTCGGTAAACAGCTGCTCGTGCCTGCCGCTAATCTTCGACCAACTGTCCTCTATCTCCGGCACGTCGAGGCCAAATATTTCTTTTAGTGCTTCCAGCAGCTGGGCGGACGAATCGAGTGTCGTGACGCGCTCGCCTCGAGCATCGCGAACACTCAGAACGCGTCCCCGTAGCGAGCTGTGCCGGTCGGGGCCGCGAATCTGTGCGACGAGGTTGAGTACGAAGCTCGATTCGGGGTTGGTCTGCAGGAATTCGCATCGTCGGGCCAGGGTGATTTCGCTGGCGGGTTCCGCGCGAAAATCATAGCTGAACTCGCCGTTACCATGATCTTCCCAGAACTGCCAGTGGCCGTCATCCAGGCGCCTGAGGCCGAGGCGGTAGGGTTCATGCATGTATTCGTTCTCCTCGAGGCGGATCGGCTCGAGGAGGCTGCCGCCGAAGCCGACGTCTGCGAGCCACGTGTCGCCGGAGCCCGGTACGCGGACCAGCAATGCCAGGTGATTTGCGTCTGAATCCTCGCCACGTTCGGCTCTCATCACGGCCGCCGCAACACGTGTGACTTCGAAACCAATCTCTGCGAGCGCCCACCCGAACAGTCCGTTCTGTTCGTAGCACCAACCGCCACGCCGATCGATGACGATCTTCCGGTAAGCGTCCTCGACGTCGGTTGTCAAAGGGCGACCGAGTTGTACGTCAAGGTTTTCAAATGGCACGCAGAGGACGTGGGTGCGCAGCAGCCCACGCAGCGTCTCCATGTCTGCGCGGGGCTCATGGTTGAACCCTATGCGCGCTAAGTAGGAAAAAAGATTCATAAAAAACAATTAAATATGCAGCTTATTTAATAATCTACATCGATAATGTGTGGTGTCAGTGCCGATCACTGCAGCCGACAGTTTACAGCCAGGACGATATCAACCCCGACCTCGTGCAGCTGGATGGGAATAAACGCGATGGTCGGTGCGTATACTCACAAGGTACAGGCAGTAGTGGCTGATATGCGAAGCGAACTGGTTCGACTGGGCGGCGGAGCACACGCGCTGGCAATTCAGATCCTCGGCAATGCGGACGATGCCCAGGACGCCGTGCACGACGCGTTCGAAACTGCGCTGGGCAGGCCAGGGGCTTACGATGCGCGCAAAGGACCGTTGAAACCCTGGTTCCTGCGCGTGGTGCGCAACCGCTGCATCGACATGCTCAGGCGGCGCCACGCGTCGACAACCATGCCTGTCGACGAACTCGAATCGTCTGCGGAGACGCCCGAACAAGCCCTCGAGGCCGGGCAGGTCAGCTCCAGGCTCGAGCAGGCACTGGCATCGATATCTGCGAGCAGGCGGGAGATCATCATTCTTCGGGACTACCTGGACCTGAGTTACGCGGAGATCGCGAGCGTGCTCGGCATCGCGCCGGGCACCGTGATGTCACGGCTTCACAGGGCACGACTGGCGCTAAAGGAGGCGCTCGACACCGATGTCATCTAGGAATACGACAACCGATAAGCACGTGGGCGAGTTGCTGTCCGGCTATATCGACGGCGAACTGACCCAGCAGCAACAGCAGCGTGTTCGAGTTCATTGCGACAGCTGCACGGCTTGCGCACAGAAATTAGAGCAACTGGAAAAATTACGTCAGGAGGTTCGCAGGAGCCGCCTGAGTCCGCTGAGCGAAGATATCTGGAGGGAGCACATGAAAGAGCCGACGGTCGAAATCACGCGCGGACTGGGATGGATCTTGTTCATTGCCGGCGTGCTGGGTATTAGCGGCATCGCGGTCTACGAATTCGTCATCGATACGTCGATGGCGACGCACATCAAGGTCATTACGGGCCTGGTGTGGCTTGGGCTGGGTGCGCTGCTGGTGTCTGTATTGCGGCAGCGGCTCATCGAGCGGAAATCGGACAAATACAAAGACGTGGAGATCTGACCATGATCGTCGTGACTAGCGAAAGCATTGCGGGAAAGAAGATCGTTAAAACACTGGGACTGGTGCGCGGCAACACGGTACGCGCGCGTCACGTGGGCCGTGACATCCTGGCAGGCCTGCGCAACATCGTCGGCGGCGAAATTCACGAGTACGCAAAGCTGGTCGCTGAAAGCCGGGAACAGAGCCTCGACAGGATGATGGCGGAAGCCGAAGAACTTGGCGCGAACGCCGTGATCGCCACGCGCTTCACGACATCGGTGTTGATGGGCGGTGCGGCCGAGCTCCTGGCGATCGGGACAGCGGTCGTCATAGAAGACGATTGAGGAGGCTCTTCCGGGACAGGAGCTGCTGCCATATATGCGTATAATGTATATTATGTTAAATTATGGTGGTGTGTGGATGCAGCCAGTACCCAGGCCTGTGCCCTTCCTGTCCGGATTGACGCCGTATCGGCCGTTACGCCGCTTGCCTGAGAGTATCGGGTGTGGCGCGTGGTTTGCGCCATTCGAGTGCGGTCACGGTAAGCGCCGGCAACATCGTCAGTGACACGATCGCCGCGCCCAGGATACCGAACAGCACGATCGCACCCACGCCGCGGTAAAGCTCCGTACCGGCGCCCGGCATGAACACCAGCGGCGACAGGCCGCATATCGTGGTCAGTGTCGACATTGCTATCGGCCGGAAGCGCAAGGCGACGGCTTCGCGAACCGCCTCACGGGGGCTGTTACCGCCCTTCTCCATGAGCCGCATGGCCTGGTCCACGATCAGGATGGGGTTGTTGACCACCGTCCCCATCAGGATCAGGAAGCCCAGCATCGAGATCATGTCGAAGGGCTGGTGAAGGACGTCCAGGCCGATTAACGGCAAAAGGGAGCCTACACCATTCATCAGCACCAGGCCGACGATACCGCCCGCGATACCGAGCGGGATCGTGGTCATGATCAGCAGCGGGTATCCCCAGTGCCGGAATATCGCCACCAGCAACAGGAACACGATGACCAGGGCGACCGGGTAATTGGCCGCAAGAGCCGCCTTGGTTGCGTCCAGCTGGTCGCTGGCGCCCGAAATCGACACGGTGACGCCGGCCGGCATCGCACCGCTCGATATCAGTGCGCCGATCACGTCCTCGCGCACGATCCCGACACCGGTCTCCAGCGGCACGTCCGATGGCGGGATAATGTTCAGGGTAACGGTGCGCTGGCCGTTGATACGCCGCACCGAACTCGTGTCCACCGTTTCGCGGATAGTTGCCAGCGCCGAAAGCGGCAGAACGCTGCCCTGTGGCGTG
>JBFEXY010000206.1:0-4742 GCA_041562415.1 Woeseiaceae bacterium | reverse complement strand
GCTAACGGCCACTAGCGGTCGGTCGCGGGGCGATCTTACCTAGACGGTAGGATGGCGATCATGCCAATCGGTGGCCTTCTCAAACGCATGTCCGATTCGACACAGGCGCGCCTCCGACAACTGCGGTCCAAGTAATTGCATCGCGTAAGGAATGCCATTCTCTGAAAACCCGCAGGGTAACGTGAGCGCCGGCGTTCCAGCAAAGTCCGCAGGAATTGTGAAGTGCATCTGCACGCCTTCGAAAAGTGGTTGCAGGTCGGCCGTGCTGCCATACATGATTTCTGGCGGCAGCGGTAACGTGAAACCACCTGCCGGGCAAATTACTGTGTCGCTAGAGGCCAGTACGGAATTGAACTGTTCGTTGAACGTGTTGCGCACTTCGGTCGCTGCTGCGTACTGGTCGTCAGTGATGGAAGCACCAATCTCAAGAAACTCGCGAAAGTGCGTGCCGTATTCGTCGGCGCGTGATGGGAATGTCTTTGCGTGGGCGTTGAATGCCTCGCGGGAACATATTGCAAACCAAGTGTCGCCGATGGTCGCCGGATCGACCGGCATTTTCACATCGACAATAGCTGCGCCCAGATTTTCCAACACGCTGAGCGCATCTTCGATTGCAGTTACCAGACCCGCGTTGAGGCCCTCGCTGGCGAAAGCCCGGTCGTATCCGATACGCATGCCGACGACGCCGTTATTTAGGTGCTCCAACATATCTGGAGCCGAATGTTTGAGCGACGTCGGGTCGTTGATGTCGTGTCCGGCAATTGCTTCTAAAACAATCGCCGCATCAGTAACCGAGCGAGTCATCGGGCCGACGTGATCCAATGTTTCGCCCAGCGGGTGAACGCCATACCGGCTGACCCTGCCATACGTTGGCTTCAGGCCAACAATGCCGTTAGCCATTGATGGAAAACGAATGGAGCCACCCGTATCTGTACCTAGAGCCGCAAAGCAAAGTCCGGCGGCAACCGCGACGCCAGAGCCACTTGATGAAGCGCCTGACCAATACGTTGGATCCCATGGGTTTACCGGTACATCGAAGTCACGGTGATAGCCCGCCATGGCACCCTCGGTTAGATTGAGCTTACCAAGTAGTATGGCGCCAGCGCTTTTGAGGCGAGAGACAGCTGTCCCATCGAAGTCAGGCGTGAAGTCCCTGAAGACTGCTAGGCCACCCATCGTCCTGATACCCTTCGTATAACAAAGGTCTTTCACAGCAATTGGTATGCCGTGCATCGGCCCGCGGTAATTACCAGATGCGATCTCCTGCTCGGCTTTTTCTGCTGCCGCCAAAGCTCGTTCCGGCGTGACGGTAGCGTAACTTTTCAGACTTCTGTCTACCGCCTCTATACGACTGAGCATTGAATGCACGAGATCGAGCGGCGAAATTTCGCGCGCTTTAATCATTCGCGCGACATCTCCTAGCGTTGCGTAATGCAGCTCACCTTTCGCGATCGGATCTGAAGGCAATGTGCTGTTGTCACGCGAACATGCAGGGATGACGCCGCTCAACGCCGCGGCACTGGCAAGCTTCAAGAACCGACGCCTCGTCAATTCGCTAAGGTGCCTTGATTGCACCGCTGTCAATCGAAACCGTCGAGATTCGCGTCGCATGAGCTATTCCTCTGTTATTTAGCGCCCGTATCCATTGGCTGCACACCAAAGTCCGCTTTGGGTCAGTAGCGGTCGTTCAGGCCGGTTCTAGCCGAATGGCAGCTTTAGGGTGGAAAGCTGCCATTCGAGTAGCCAGGCTTATGCACTTTAGTGTGAATGACCATGCAGAGATGGTGCCCGGGGCCGGACTCGAACCGGCACGTCCTTGCGGACAGCGGATTTTAAGTCCGCTGCGTCTACCAATTCCGCCACCCGGGCACGCGATCGGATTATGGGACATCGATTGCGGGGCCACAACAAAGACTCCGTGCGACTACTCCGGATAAAGGGAGATATCCACGCGATTGTTGTTTGCAGCGATCTCGTTCCATGCAGCTGCACTCAGCCCCGCCGGTGTCGGTGGGTAGTCCAGCAACGGGTTAGTGTTGCCGTATGAAATGATCTCGTAGCGGATTGCCCCGTCGGTGCGGGCACGCGCAGCATTGACGAAGTTGGCAAACGCAGCCGTCTGGCGCAGACCCATTTCATAGGCCTCGCTGGGTCCGAAGCCGATCTGATCGCACTCGTCCGCAGGCGTATCCGGCGCCGCGAGCCCGTACCCGTCCGGGCCTCCAAACGTCATGCAAAAATTGCCGACGTGCGATTCGATCCTGACGACGCCACGGAAGTCGAGCGCCATGAGGTGACTCGTCAACTCCTGGATCACCGACAAACGAAAATCGCCCATCGGCATGTCATCGACACTGTATTGCGCTGACTGATTCGCGGCCCACTCGAGCGAATCAAGAGCCGCCATGGTCACTGCGTCAAGAGACTGCCTGTACTCGTCTATTTGCTGACGCACCTCGAACGAGTCCTGCGTGGCACTGGCCCGGCGTGCCTCGAGCGCGCGCTGCAGTTCTGCGTTCTCTTGTTGCAGCTCCCGCCAATTGTCTTCGCGATACCAGAAGAGCAACGCAAAAATGATCGCGAGCACGCCAAAAATGGCTACGGCCGCCTGGAGCGCGTGTCTGGGCATGCCCTCCCGCTCGGGCGCTTCTTCAACCACCTCTTCCTTTGCGGGGTGCCGAACCTGGTCTGCGACGCGCCGTGCGATGATCTCCTGGCTGTCCTCGAGTTCCCGTCGCAGAATGTCGCGCTGCTGATCGAAAAGGTCCCGGATCATGTGGCGAAGGTCCTGATCGAATTGCTCGAGAATCGGGTAATCACCCGTCCGGGCCTCCGGCTCGTCAGCACTACGTTGCTCACGAGCCTCCGCATCTTCGCCGATGATCCGCAGCGACTCTAAAACCTTGGACACTTCAACCGGCTCGAGCTGCTTCGGCAGTACGCCAATCGCACCGAGCGCACGCGCCTGGCCGACGTACAGTTCGCCCTGCTGCGCGGTGTACATCATGATCGGGATCGTTGCCGTGGCCGGATTGTCCTTGATCACGGACACGGCCTCCAGGCCGTCCATCCCCGGCATCTCGTGGTCCATGAAGATAATGTCGGGCCGGGATTCGCTCAGGTAGTCGATCGCGTCCTCGGCCGATTCCACGGTAGCGACCTCGAGGTCGTGGGTCTCGAGAATTCTTTGCAGCACAAGGCGTGCTGTTTCGGAGTCGTCGACGACTAATGCCGTTTTGCGCAAGAACTCATCCTCGCTGGCGATCTCGCGAATTATGTCACGACTTGTGGGCGGATGCCGAACGGTTTCCGGCTCGCGACGCGAAAAGAAAATGGAGGCTAGGGTCGGAATCGAACCGGCGTCCACGGCTTTGCAGGCCGCTGCATAACCACTCTGCCACCTAGCCTCGGTGCGCGGTGTCGGAACCTTGCGGGACTAAACTACCACAGGACGAGCAGGCGACGCAGTATACAGTCCCGCCGCCCAGAATCAATTTGCGGTTGTCCCGAATAGAGACGTTCGTCTCATCAGACTGCATAATTGGCAGATGAACAGAATAGTTGCAGTTCTCTTGGTCATGCTCTCGGCGTGCTCGGCGCCCACTTCGCCGCAGCAAGCGGAGACCGATACCCTGGCCGTTCCCGCCGGTACGCAAGCGGCAGGGCCCCGCCTGTCGGGCGGTTCCGGCAAACCGCTCGTCCTCAGCTGGATGGAACCGGACGATGCCGGAACGACGCTCTGGCACTCCACGTTCACAGACGGCACCTGGGGTCCTCCACAGGCAGTCGTGTCCGGCAGGGACATGTTCGTCAACTGGGCCGACATGCCGGCCGTTACCGCGCTCACCGACGAGCACTGGGTTGCGCACTGGCTGGAGATGGCGGGCCCCCTCACCTACTCCTATCACGTGGTGATGGCACAGTCGTTCGACGCTGGACAGAGCTGGTCCGATGCCGCGAAGCCACACACCGACGGTACGCCGACGGAACACGGCTTCGTGTCGGTATACCCGTATGAAGGCAAGGCCGCAGCAATCTGGCTCGACGGCCGCAAGACGGGCAACGACAGTGGTGATCCGGCTGTGTCGGGCATGACGCTGCGCAGCGCGGCCATCGATGCCGACAATGCCCTCCACCACGAGCAGGAAATTGACGACCTGATCTGCGATTGCTGCCAGACCGATGTCACCGTGGCCGCTTCGGGCCCGGTCGCCGTCTATCGCGACCGGACCGTCGAAGAAATCCGCGATATCTACGTCTCCCGTCACCTTGACGGCCGCTGGCAGCCGGGTGTACCGCTCAACGAGGACAACTGGCAGATCGCCGGCTGTCCGGTGAACGGACCCGCGATAGCGGCGCGCGGGGCCGACCTGGCGGCCGCGTGGTTCTCGGTCCCGAACGAAGGACCGGCTGTCCAGCTGCGGTTTTCGGATGACAGCGCGGCGAGCTTCGGTCCGCCCCTCGAGCTGGCCGCAGACGGGGCGCTGGGGCACGTCGACGTCGTCATGCCGGCCGACGGTTCCGCGGTGGTGAGCTGGCTTCAGGCCGATGCGGGCGGACGCGGCAATCTCGTTCTGCGCCGGGTGGCGCGCGACGGCACGATGGGCCCTGTAGTGCCCGTTGCGAATAGCGCGCCTGCGCGGTCCGTGCCGCAAATGGCGATCTCGGGTGACGACCTGGTGCTGGTGTGGACCGAGGCGCGCGAGGCGGCGAAACACATCGCCAGCGCTCGGATACCGATC
>JBFEXY010000205.1:0-4777 GCA_041562415.1 Woeseiaceae bacterium | reverse complement strand
GGCGCCGTCGTTGCCTTCACAGCCAGCAAGGAAGACGCCGAAGAGAATGAGAGATGCAATTCGGCTCGAGCGGTTCAAGAAGCTTGCCATTTTTGGTCACCCTAGCGTGTTGTTGAGGGCAGAAATGTACCTGCCGCTGTTTTTTTTCCACTGCCAAATAGTACAGTGATCTGGACCAATTCCAAGACGGGGATGCACCGCTCGCGCCTTCGTAGATGTACGTATTCAGCTTTCCTGCCCTGTATTGCAGTTACTTTTGGCCCGTATCAGAAGCCTCTGGATATGCAAAGAAATTCGATGCCGCTGCCATTGAGCTGCGGAAGCGCGCGAAATATTCGCATGAAGAAAGGCCGTGAGATTGCTGTTCCGGCCCGGGCATCGGAAAAAGAACGCCGGGGAAACCCCGGCGTTCTTCCTTACCTCCTGTGTGTCAGGTGATCAATGGCCACCCGTATCCGGCGGCAGCACACCCCTGTGGGCGTCCGCTACGTCGGCGATACCGCCGGCCTTGTGGCAAACGCCGCAGGATTCGTTGCTGAAGATTGGGACGCCAGCAACACCATCTGCGGTGAACTCGGCCTTGAACGGGGCGCCCGTTCCAGGAAGAGGAACGCCGCCTGCGTCGACTTCGATACCGCCGCCAAGCTGGCCGCCATTCAGCAGCATGTGGTTCTCTGCTGCGAGACTGGTATGGCAGTTGGTGCAGATACCCGACCACGGTGAGTCGGCCACGTCATCCGTCCAGATCGTCGGATCGTCGCCCTGGAAGATGCTGGGAGCTCTTGCCGTGTCTCGCGGACCATTATAGGTGCCGGGGATGTGGCAGATCTCGCACAGGTCCAGGCGCGCCGCGATGGGCAGCGCCACGCCGGCAAACTCACCCGCGAAGTAGTCCGGGCTGCCGATGTGGATGTTGTGGACCAGTACACCGAAGGATACCGAGTCGAAGAAGTCGCCGATCTGCAGGTGCGGATCCTCGTTGTCCACCGACACATGCTCGAAGTGCGACAGATCGTTGTTATGGCAGACCAGGCAGATGCGGTAGTCACCGAGGACCCGGTTGCCGCCGTGCATGTTCAGCTTGCCGTGGCAGGCGTTGCACTTGTCGTTGTCCACCACTGCCGGGCGTTCGGCGGCCGCGTTCGGGAAGAACACGGTGCTTTCGGCATAGGCGCGATCGAAGCTCTCCACACCGTCAATGGTGACAGCTGCGGCCGGGTGCCCGCCCAGGGCGATCATGAAGTCCCCGACGTCCGCCGGCAGGCTGGTGAAGTAGGTCACGTCGAAACTGCCGTCAGCGTTCTCAACCGCGTTGGCCTGGATGGCGCCAATAGACATCCGTAACGGATAGCCCGGCGTCAGATCATCAGGTGGCGGATTCTGCACTGCATCGCCGTTATCACGCGCACCGAGGAGATTACCGGCTTCGTCGCCATTGTAGATGTCGTCGGTGCTCCAGGCGAAGTACAGGTTCAGGGAGGCCGCGCTTTCCGTGAACTCCGGATCGTTGATGATGTGGTAGGTGGATTCGTCCGCCGGGTTGGTGATCTTGATGGTTACCACGGGCGGATCCGCGACCAGGTCGGCAGCCAGGATCTCGAACTTGAACTGCTCACCCAGGGCCAGGCGAAGACGCCTGCTGCCCGCGATCGTGCTGTGAGCCTCGAAGTTCGTGGGTGCAATTTCGTTTCCGTGGCAGGTGACGCACGAGCCGTTCACCTGGGGCGTGCCGAAGGAGTGCTGGATAGAGTACACGGACAGACCCGTGGTCGGATCCGGAGCACCCACTACCAGGTTGCCCAGGTGGCAGGCACCGCAGGCCTCGGCGGTGTAGTTTTCGTTCCACTGGCCGCCGTCGGCGCCCTTGCCATCATCGTGGCAGGTTTCGCAGGACAGCACATCCTGCGGATAGCGAAGACCGCCATAGGCATGCTTGCTGTCGTTGTGGCCGTAAACGACATACTCGTAGTCCGCGGCAACGAAGCCCGCAATCTCTGCGCCCAGAGCATCCAGACAGACAATCTCGCCGAGGGCGTTCTCGTCCAGTTCGACGCCATCAAATTGGTCTGAAAAGCAGACCGATTCGAGGCGCGCGGTGGGCGAATGGAGCGCGTGCGCCATGTGGCTAAGATCCACCAGCGCGCCCGTGTTCTGGTCGCGCGTGCCCGGGTTGTGGCAGGTGTCGCAGTAACCCGTGTTGAAGCGGCCCGAGCCGTGCAGCGCCAGCCGCTTGTGGCAGGCGTTACAGCCAGCGTCGGTCACGATCTCCCGGGCACCGGAACCCGCGCCACCGTCAGGCACGAAGTCGAAGAAAGGATTATCGGGGTTGATGTTCCCGTCGATACGATACTCGAAGCCGACGCGATGCGTCAGTGAGGGCTCGTACGTCACCGGTACCGGTGTCGTCACGTTGGTCGGGTCCGTCCCGTAGGTGTAGGTATAGGTTCCTTCCACAGTGCCGGCCGCCACCGTGCCACCCTGATCCGAATAGCCCTGGAGGGCAAGGGGAAGCTCCTGGGGAATGCCAGCTGCGGTGTCAGCCTCTTCGAGCCGGTTGGTGTAGCTTTGCCAGCGAGCCGGCACGCCGTTCGCAGCCGGTACGAGCTTGGCCAGGGTAAACAGGAAGCGTCCCGCAGACTCTGCGCCAAGGACCGGGTCACCCGATGGCGTGCTCAGGGTGAACGTCACGACCGGCGGGCTGGCCATTGTAACGTCCGTGATTTCTGCTACCAGGACGGCACCAGCATCGGACAGTGCGGCCACCACTGTCGGGTCGCCAATGTCGACCGGTCCCGATCCAGCAGGAGGTCCATCAGCGCCATCAGCGCCATCCGCGCCATCAGCGCCATCCGCGCCGTCAGCGCCATCCGCGCCATCCGCGCCTGCAGGTCCCTGTGGGCCGGTGTCGCCTTCGCAGCCGGCAAACGCGAATGCGAGGAAACTAACGATGAAAACCGACCAGGTCCATCGTTTCAGTGCGTCGAACCGGTTCATTTTCGTACTCCTATGCATTTTTGCATCATGAATTGACTGAGTCCGGAAACGGCCGTTGGTCTTATTCGGGGCGCATCTCCGGCGCTTCGCATAGCCTAAGAAAGGGCAGGATTGGCGACACTGATTTTTGTCAGTCTTCGGGTCGAAAATAGCGGTGGATTATGCGTATCTACACGGCCCGATTTGGCGGGAATTACGTACGGATAATCGCAGCGGACTGCGCCCTGGAAACGGGCAGCTCCGGGTGTTTTGCGCCCGCGGGAACTCGTGGTTCAAAAATCAGGCAGTTAAACGATAATATTTTACTCTGCGCCGGGTCCACTCGCACTGACGGACCGCAGATTCGGATACGTAAATACCGAGGCCGCTCCCGGCAAATCGCTATCGACAGCAGTGCAATAATCGAATAGATAATTGCTGAACAGAGAACTTGATAAAGACTCGTTGGCGGAGTGATCGATGCCATGTAATAACTGCAATTGTCCGTTCCAGAAAATTCTTGCAGAGAAAGATTCACTTTCAGCCGCGAAATTTCAGTGCTTGCTCGAGGATTCGGTGCAGCGCGTATCATTCCGTCACGGCGAGGTCCTGTTCATGCAGGGCCAGCCGAGCACCTGCCTGTTCGTCGTTTCCGAAGGCTTGGTGAAGATTTGCTCGCACAATTCCGATGGGCATGAGCAAATCGTGGGCCTGAGTAGTTCCCACAGCTCGCTGGTTGGCCTGCAATCGATGAACGACGAACGCTACGCGTACTCAGCGATCGCCGCCTCCGATGTGAAGGCCTGCAAGGTCAACCACAGGACACTGCTCGGACGGATTCGCGGTGATAGTGATCTCGCAATGCGGATGATCTTCGCCATGAACGCGCAGATTGCACACAGTCGCTCCATGACGGAGGTGCTCGGGCACAAGTGTGCTGCCGCCAAGATTGCATCATTCCTGTTATTGCTGACCCCTAAAGCAGCAAGGGCCAATGGCGGCTTTTCGCTGCCGTTCTCGCGCCTGGAGATCGCCAGCCTCCTCGGGCTGAGCGAGGAGACGGTCTGCCGCATGATGGCCGGCATGAGACGCGAGGGTGCGATTTTCGCGCCGCGCGGCAGGGTCGAAATCCGCGACTGGGATCGGCTGCACGCAATTGCTGACGGTAAGTCCAAGGTCAACATATACCATTAGTTTCGGCGTTTACCTATTGGACTCCCAATCTCGCTGTGGCACACAGGAGTTGGCCGCAGCCAGGTGGTATACGGATGCTGCGGCCTGTTGCATACCAATCCATTGATTTATAGTGGGCATCGTTCAGCTTTGGTTAACAAACCCTGTTGTACAAATAACACTGCCCAGGCTTCCAATAGGAAAAAGGGGATCTCATGAAGCGCTTAATCTCAATTGCAATTTCACTGACGCTGGGGTTATTCGCCTCGGCTGCAATGGCCGGCGATCTGGATTCGATCGTCGCAGACTGTAACGGCTGCCACGGCAACGACGGCGTCAGCCAGTGGACGAATGTACCCACGATTGCCGGCGTGCCGGAGTTCGTACATTCCGATGCTCTTTACCTCTTCCGCGACGAGGCGCGGCCCTGCAGTGAGAGCCAATACAAGCAGGGCGATACCAGCAAAGCCGCAACGACGATGTGCGCAGTAACGGCCGACCTGAGCGACGACCAGATCGATGAGATCGCTGCTTACTATGCCGGCCTGCCGTTCGTTGCCGCCAAGCAGGACTTCGATGCCGCCCTTGCTGAGGCCGGCAAAGCCGTGCACGAAGCTCAGTGCGACCGCTG
>JBFEXY010000204.1:0-4802 GCA_041562415.1 Woeseiaceae bacterium | reverse complement strand
TGCGAGGTAATCGCTCCCCGCCTGGCGCCAGTCTGCGCTCGTCGTGCCGATCGTTACCCACGGAAGCATACGATCGTACCAGGGCTGCATGGGCTCCCAGCGGAAGACAACGGGTTTCACCGCCTCCCAGACCATCGAGCCATCTCGCATGACCGGCGACTCGATACCGAACGAACGGAATCGAAGCCTGTCGTGATGTCCCGTGACGAATACTGCGCTGTAGCCTATCGGGCGGCTACTGGAAAGATAGTGGATATCCAGGGGGAACTCGCCTTCCTCGACGCTGACGCGCTTGGTCACGACGACTTCGATCACCATGCCCGGCGCGAGGCTCGGCACAGGCAAATGGGCGGTCTTTTCCGTGCTCGCCTCGTAACCGTCGACGGTACTGGTCACGTAGTAGGCTGCCGGATCGCCCTCCGCGACATGGTCACCCGAAGAATTGCGTACGACGAGGCTGTTGACGTAGAGCTGCTCGAACGCGGGATCGAAGTTGAATTCGAGCGTACTGAAATTCGCAACCCCCTGCGCATCCTGCACCTTGATCTGCTGCACCTGTGTTTTCGACAGCATCTCACCGCCTTCGAACGCGTAACCGGTAATGCGGTTCAGGAACCATGCGCCGTAACCGTCGATGGTCTCGTTGAAGGCGGCGCTATCGATCAGCGACTGCAGCTCTGCAGGCAACGGCACCGGGGGGACGACTTCGCTGATGCTCGCGTTCTCTCCTTCGCCGAGGATGCTATTGATGCTCGCAAGGTATTCCTGGACGACCGAACTGGTCGGCGAGTACTTCAACGCCGCGTTGAACGAATCCCGCGCCTTCAGGTACGACTTGAGTTGGTATTCGGCATGTCCCTTGTAGAAGTAACTCTCCAGCGAGCGGTAGTTCTTTTCGATCAGGAGTTCCGCAAGCTGCAGCACATCGGTCGGCCTGTCCATCTGGTCGAGGACTTCGATCTTCGCGTACGCGAGGTCGGCACTGAACGGACGGCCCTCCGTCATAGCGTCGAGAATCGCCAGCGCCTCTTCGTAATTGCCGCGCCTGGCGTGAAGATCGGCCTGAAGTTTTCGCAAGGTTTCGGTCATACCCTCCGCGGCGTACACGGCGAATTCGGATTCGACTTTCTCCCATTCCTCGCGATCTGCCAGCAGGCCGGCATACAGTGCGAACTCGTCGTCCTCTCGGTACCCCTCGCTAAACAGTTCTTCGTAAATACGCACGGCCTTGTCCGTATCGTCGTTCTGGTGGGCGAGCCAGGCGTCCCAGCTGCGCACGACGAGATCGTCTCCGTAGCGCGGGAGCCGTGGTTGCAGCCATTCATAGGCTTCCTGGTAGGCGTCGATCTCGACCAGCACGCGGAGCGAATTCATCACGAAGGCCGGTTCGTCGATATCGAGATCGGCCGCCTGGGACAGGAACCGAAACGCATCCCGATAGCTGCGGGCCTCGAAATAGTGCGTGCCCAGCTGGTTGAGGAAGTAGGCGTTTGCGGATTTTTCCTCGTCCGATCCGCCACCCTCGAGGATCGTTGGTGACGCTCTCAGCTGCAGGCCATCCCAGAGCGCATGCAGGTCGCGTGCAGTGCCGGAATCGTCCGCCGGTCCCCACGCCGCGAGCGTGTAAGCGCAGCTTTCGTTGGCAACGATCCAGAAATGATAGGTGTATTCCCCGCCGTCGACGGCCTCGTTGCCGACGAGATACGTGCCGCTCGCAGCGCCCTTGCCGACCTCCGACTCCGTATCGATGAACGGTGTCGGATAATCCTCACCGAAACGTGACAGGAACACATCGAGAAGCGCGAGCCGTGATGGCCTCTCGCCCACCCAGCACACCGGCATGACGACCGCCCCATAGCCGCTGACCCCGAGGTAGCCGGCATCCGCATGGGCATAGTCATCGTCGAGTGCCGACCACGGGACCCACATGCCCGCCGGCGGGTCGACCTGGTATGCGAATGCACTGGACGAATAGCGCGCCTCCGCGCCGAAGTCGTCTTCGCCGGCCAGGAGCTCGACCGGCAGCAACAACAACGTGAGCATCAGTGCCCTGTAGCGCATGCATTCCCCTCGAAAGTTCGCGGAAGGCCCGGGGCCCGGTCCGGGATATCATTGTTGGATAGGCGATGAGACTAGCAGCGATTAAGGCGCGACAGCCCCACAGGCGTCACATTCCATATATAATCCCGGCCCTGCGGACGGGTAATCCCCGGTTGGTACTACATAATAAAGCGGAGCAGGAACTTGGATCGCGACCAGAAGTTTTTCGACATGTATTCGCTGGTGATCGGAGCACTCGCCATCGCGGCACTGGGTATTTTCGTCCTGGCGATGAAAATCTCTGATCGCACACAAGAGGTTTACAAGCGCGAAGGCGCCGAGTATCAGGCAGCCGTTGCCGCGCGTATTAGTCCGGTCGGCGAGGTCTATCTTCCCGGCGAGGAAGGCGCCGCTGCGGCGCCAACTGCGGAAACAGTGTCGGAACCGGAACCCGTCGCTGCGGCGTTATCGGGCCCGCAGGTTTACAACAGCGCCTGCCTGGCGTGTCACGGTGCAGGAATTGGCGGCGCGCCGGTCCTCGGCAATGCGGAGGCCTGGGCGCCGCGCATCGCTCAGGGCATGGACGTGCTAGAAGAACACGCGATCAAAGGCTACCAGGGCTCGGCGGGTTACATGCCGGCCAAGGGCGGGCGCACCGATCTCTCCGACGAAGAAGTCGCGAACGCCGTCGACTACATGGTGTCGGAGTCGCAATAACGATCGCGCGTTCCGGCACTTCGGGGCCGGCCGGTCCTCGAGGGCCATCAACAAGTAGTCCCGCGCTGTTCCAGCGCTCTCAGTGACAACGCCTCGGCGACGTGTGCGGTGCCGACGGCGTCGGCCCCTGCAAGGTCCGCAATCGTTCGCGACACCCGCAGCACCCGGTGATACGCACGCACCGATAGCGCAAATCGCTCGATGGCATCGTCGAGCAATGCCAATCCTTCGTCACCGATTTCACAGGCGGCTTCGATCTGCTCGCCCTCCAGCTGCGCATTGCACATGCCGCCACGGGCCAGCGCGATTGCGCGAGCCGCAACGACGCGCTGCCTGACCGTAGTGCTCGGTTCTCCTCTTGCGCCTTTGTCGCGCAAGACTTCCACTGCAGGCCTGCCCACCTCGACACGCAGGTCGATTCGATCGAGCAACGGTCCCGAGATCTTGCTGCGATAGCCGGCCACCCGATCCCTGCTGCAATGACAGTTTCCGCGAGCATCTCCGAGGTAACCGCACGGACAGGGATTCATCGCGGCGACCAGCTGCACGCGCGCCGGGAAATCGGCCTGCTGCGCGGCCCGCGAAATCGTTATGACGCCGGCTTCGAGCGGTTCACGCAGCACTTCGAGCACGTGGCGGTTGAATTCGGGCAGTTCGTCGAGGAACAGCACCCCGTTATGCGCGCGCGAGATCTCGCCCGGCCGCGGTCCTGGTCCTCCCCCGACTATCGCAGGTGCCGACGCCGTGTGGTGCGGTGCGCGGAACGGCCGCAGCCGCCAGCGCGACAGGTCGATCCGATGTCCGAGCACGGAGTTCACCCCCGCAGTCTCGAGCGCTTCACGATCGGTCATCGGCGGCAATATGCCCGGGAGCCGGCGAGCCAGCATGCTCTTGCCCGTTCCCGGCGGCCCGATCAATAACAGGTTATGGCCGCCGGCCGCCGCGATTTCCAGGGCCCGCTTCGCACGCGACTGGCCTTGCACATCCTGGAGGTCGGGCCCCGCTGAATCAGCCGGTCCCGCACCGGCCTCCGGCGCCGCTGCAATCGGCCGGGCACCCTTGAGGTGTGCAATCACGTCGAGCAGGGTTGCTGCCGGGTAAACCCTGCAGCGGGTGAGCGCCGCCTCGTCCGCATTTTCCCGCGGCACCATCAACGCCTTGCCGGATTCATCCGCCTTGAGCGCCGCCGGCAGCACACCGGGCACGGGACGCAGGTTGCCATTCAGGGACAGCTCGCCCAGGAATTCGGTGTCATCGAGCGAGCGCGCCGGGATCGCCTTCTGAGCGCAGAGAATGCCGAGCGCGATGGCAAGGTCGAAGCGCCCTCCTGTCTTGCGCATGTCGGCGGGCGCAAGGCTTACGGTAATACGCTCCCTCGGGAACGGCAGCCCCGAATTGATGATGGCGCCGCGAACGCGGTCGCTGCTCTCCCTGACGGCCGTCTCGGGCATGCCGACCACGTTGAAGCGCGGCAGCCCGCCGGAGAGGAACACCTCGATGGTAACGGGCGGCGCCCCGATGCCCAGCTGCGCACGGCTCGCAAGGATCGCGATACTCACTGGCCCTCCTTGGCCCCGGTCGCGGTTCGGGAACCGCGCCTACAGACTCAGTCCGATGATCCTTCCAGCTCGGCGACCTGTTTCTCCAGCGCCTCGAGCTTCTCGCGGGTGCGCGCGAGCACGGCTTCCTGCACCTCGAATTCCTCGCGCGTGACGAGATCGAGTCTCGAGAGGCCCCCTCGCAAAACCGAGCGGAAATTCTGCTCGAGGTCGTCGCGCATCGAACGCAGTCCGCCGGGCAACGAATCGGCGAGTTTCTTCGCCAGTCCTTCAATGGAATTGTCGTTCATAGCCGCTTGATACCTCAGCACCGACGAAAAGGCCAGTCCCGAATCCCGACGAAACCCGGCGAATCGAGGACGACTCACCAATTCGGGGCAACGCAGCGGAATCGTGCGCCAAAGCGGTGCACTTGTTGCGATGCAGCGCTATTAAGCTTCTGATTAAAAAACAAATTATTCAAACTGGCACGAATTCTGCTCCTTG
>JBFEXY010000203.1:0-4843 GCA_041562415.1 Woeseiaceae bacterium | reverse complement strand
TTGCGCCGCGCCAGCGGGAGTTCATCGCCAAGCAGAAAGAACTCGAAGACTTGACCGCGAAAATCCAGAAGGACGTTGCTGTAATGGGCGAAACCGAGCGCCGCAACGCGGAGAAGAACCTGCGCGACCTGCAGCGCGACGTTGCGCGTTTGCAGCAGGAGTTCCGCGAAGATCTCGAACTGCGGCAGAATGAAGAGCTCGGCAACCTGCAGCGCTCGTTGCTCAAGGAAGTTCAGGACTATGCTCAGGCACAAGGCTACGATCTCATAGTCGGTGACGGTGTCCTGTTCGCGAGCACTTCGGTGAATATCACGGAAGAAGTACTTCGTGCGGTAGAAGCGAATTTCCAGGCCCAGGGCGCGCGCTGAGGCGTCGTCCTGTAGCTTGAGCGTTTGCCAGGCTGATGCCGATCAAGCTTGGACAACTCGCGGCGCAATTTGACTGCGAACTCGTCGGTGACCCCGACGTCATCATTGACAACGTCGCGGGCCTGCCGAATGCAGGCCCTGCTTCGCTGAGCTTCCTTTCCAATCCCAAGTTTCGCAATCAGCTCGCTGCGACTCAGGCAGCCGCGGTCGTCCTGCGTGCAGACGATGTCGAGGGTTCGCCGACAGCTTCACTCGTGAGCGACAACCCTTACGCTGATTACGCGCGCATGGCGGCGGTGATTCACCCGGCGCCGAGTTATGCCCCCGAGATACATGCGTCGGCGGTTATCTCTGCGAGTGCAGACATCTCGCCAAACGCGCATATCGCCGCGAACGTCAGCATCGGCGACCGAACGATCATCGGTGACCGCGTTTACATAGGGCCGGGAACCGTCATCGGGCCGGATTGCAGCATCGCTGACGACTGCCGCCTTATCGCCAACGTTACGCTGGTTCGCGATGTCAAACTGGGCCGGCGCGGGATTCTTCATCCGGGTGTGGTTATTGGTGCCGATGGCTTCGGTAACGCGATGACGCCGGGTGGTTGGGTCAAAGTGCCCCAGCTCGGCGGCGTGCGCATTGGTGACGACGTGGAGATCGGGTCCAATACGGCGGTCGACTGCGGTGCTATTGGAGACACCGTTATCGAGGATGGGGTCCGTATCGATAATTTGTGCCACATCGCGCACAACGCGCACATTGGCGCGCATACCGCGATGGCAGGGATGAGCGGTATCTCGGGCAGCGCAACTGTCGGAAAGCGCTGTATGCTCGCCGGGCAGTCAGGTGTCGTGGGCCATGTCACGATTTGCGACGACGTAGTGGTAAGTGGCAAAGCCGTGATTTCAAAGGACATAACGGAGCCGGGAGTCTACGCCGGAACCTTCACGGCGGAGCCGGCCAGGGAATGGGGCCGCAAGGTCGCCCGTTTCCGGCGACTCGACCAGCTGATCGAACGTGTCAACAAGCTGGAGAAGGGCGGCGAGTAAGGACGATGAGCAGTAGCATTCACCCGACGGCGATAATTTCAGACAGTGCAAGCATCGACACAGACGTCGAGGTCGGCCCTTACACGGTTATCGGAGATCACGTGTCGATCCGCGGTGGTACGCGCATCGACAGCCACGTCGTGATTAACGGTCCGACCGAGATCGGGCACGACAACCATATCTACCAGTTTGCGTCGATTGGTGACGATCCGCAGGACAAGAAGTACCGCGATGAACCGACGCGGCTCACGATCGGCGACCGCAATACGATTCGCGAGTTCTGCACCATCAGCCGCGGTACGACGCAGGACGAGGGTAATACGGTCCTCGGGGACGATAACTGGATAATGGCGTACGTGCATATCGCGCACGACTGCGTCGTCGGCAACAAGACGATCATGGCCAACAATGTCACGCTTGCTGGCCACGTCCATGTTGGCGACTGGGTCATCTTCGGCGGCTTTTCGGGCGCGCACCAGTTTTCCAAGATCGGCGCTCATGCTTTTCTGGGGATGTATTCGGGCGTCAATCGGGATGTGCCGGCCTATACGATGGTGTCGGGCCAGCCCGGGGTCCCGCGAGGTATCAATAGCGAAGGACTGAAGCGCCGCGACTTTAGCGAGGAGCAGATTCGCAATATCAAGAACGCCTATCGGCTCGTATACCGCAAAGGCCTGAAACTCTCCGACGCAATCGCCGAAATCGAGAAGCTATGCGATTCTCAGCCCGAGCTTGTCATCTTCCTGGAATCGCTGCGCGCATCCGAGCGCGGCATTATTCGGTAGCTCGTGCCTTTGCGCGTCGGATTGGTTGCTGGCGAGTCGTCTGGTGATCTGCTTGGCGCGGGACTGATAACGGCTGTCCGGGAACGAATACCCGATGCCCAGTTCGAGGGCGTCGCCGGCCCGGAAATGCTGGCGGCCGGCTGCGAGCGCTGGGCCGATGCCGAAGAGCTTGCTGTCATGGGCCTGGTCGAGCCGTTGAAGCACCTGCCGCGATTGTTGCGGCTGCGCCGCTCGCTGATCGCGCGCTGGCGGGAAACGCCACCCGATGTCTTCATCGGCATCGATGCACCGGACTTCAACCTGGGGCTCGAAGCGGCGTTGAAAGCGTCAGGCATTCGCACCATGCATTACGTCAGTCCGTCGATCTGGGCATGGCGTGCCAGCCGTATTCGCAAGGTTCGGAGAGCCGCGGACTGCGTACTATGCATTCTGCCGTTCGAGCCGGCACTGTACGAAGAGCAGGGAATAAGCGCCGTATTCGTCGGCCACCCGAAGGCCGACGCGCTGTCACCCGACATCGACATGCTGGCCGCGCGAGCCAGGCTCGGTCTAGCGGAAGACCAGCGTGTCATTGCGGTTCTGCCCGGAAGTCGCGGCAGCGAAGTGACAAGGCTGGCCCCGGTTTTCGCAGCGGCGGCGGCGCAGATTTCGGCGCGCGAGGAAGGTGTGCATTTCGTTACTCCGATTGCCGCGCCCAAGTTACGTCCGCTCATCGAGGCATCCCTGCAGCAGCACTCGGTCACCGACCGCTTCACGATCGTTGACGGTCGTTCGATCGACGTAATGTCTGCGGCCGATTTCGTACTCCTGGCATCAGGGACGGCGGCGCTGGAGTCGGCTCTGCTGGGCAAACCCACGGTTGCCGCCTACCGGGTTGCCGCATTTACCGCGTTGATCGTCAAGGTATTCCGGCTCGTGAATGTCACACAGTTCACGTTGCCCAACCTGTTGGCGGGTGAGACCCTTATCCCCGAATTTATCCAGGACGACGCGGAACCGGTCGCTATTGCAAGCGAGCTTATTGGCCTGCTGCACGACCCGGAAAGGTGCGCGGCCATCAAGGCGAGATTTGCTAAACTGAGAACCGAATTGGCAATGAATTCGAACGAGCGCGCAGCCGACGCGCTGATAAGCCTTACATCACAGGGATAGCCGGGCTCGCACACCGATAATGCAGCAGCTGCAAGCAGATTTCTTACCCGACCTTGTCGCCGGCGTCGATGAGGCAGGACGCGGCCCGTTGGCCGGCCCGGTCATGGCGGCAGCCGTAATCCTGCATCCGGATCGCCCGATTGCCGGCCTGCGTGATTCCAAGAAGCTCTCTGCGACGCGTCGGGAGGCGCTCGAAGCGGTGATCAAGAGTGATGCACTGTGCTGGTCCGTCGCCTGGTCGGATCGTGCAGAGATCGATGCCCTGAACATACTTTCCGCGACAATGCTCGCCATGCGGCGGGCCATAATCGGCCTGGCTGTCGTGCCGCGAGCGGTGCAGGTCGACGGCAATCGCTTGCCGGACCTCCGCTTTCGCGAGGGCAGAATCGACGGGCTCGCAATCGTCGGCGGTGATGCCCGGATCGAATCGATCAGTGCGGCATCGATACTTGCCAAAACGGCTCGCGACCGCACGATGGTTGCCATGCACGCGCGCTATCCCGATTACGAATTCGCGCGTCACAAGGGTTACGGTACCGAGCTACACCGGGCGCGCCTGGAGGAACACGGTCCGTGTCCGGAACACCGGCGCAGTTTTTCCCCGGTGAGGGAGCTGCAGTGACCGTTTCGTCATTCGTTCACCTGCATGTTCATACCGAGTACTCACTCGTAGACAGCACGGTGCGCATACGGGCGTTGATGGCCAAGGCAGCGGGCGATGGCATGCCGGCGATCGCCATGACGGACAGGAACAATCTGTTCGGACTCGTGAAATTTTATCGGCGCGCGATTGCAGCAGGCGTAAAGCCGATCATCGGTGCAGACCTTCGAATTGCGAATGAGGATGATCCTGGCCGACCGTTCACGTTGATCGTTTTGTGCCAGGATAACCGCGGCTACCGCAACCTGTGCCGAATCATCTCACGCGCTTACCTCGAAGGCAGGGTCCGTGGGGAGCCAATGGTTCGGCGCGAGTGGCTGAGCCGGGAAAGTTGTGATGGCCTCATCGCGTTGTCCGGAGGACTCCATGGCGATGTCGGTCATTCGCTGCTCGTCGGACACCTGGATGAAGCCCGGCAGCGGCTGGCTGCCTGGCGCGACATCTTCGGCGACCGCTACTACCTGGAACTCGTCAGGACCGGCCGCAGTGACGAAGAAGACGGGGTACAGGCGAGCCTGCTACTCGCGAGCAACGAAGCGGTACCGGTCGTCGCGAGCAACGACGTGCGGTTCATCGAGGACGTGGATTTTCATGCGCACGAGGCCCGTGTATGCATTCATGAAAGCCGGGGCCTCGCGGACCCGGACCGGCCGCGCCACTACAGCAACCAGCAATACCTGCGGACATCGGCCGAGATGGTCCAACTGTTTTCCGATGTGCCCGAGGCGGTCGAAAATGCGCTCGAGATTGCGAGGCGCTGCAACCTCGACCTGAAGCTCGGCGAGAGTGTATTGCCCGCTTTCCCGGTACCGGACGGCCAGACGGAGG
>JBFEXY010000202.1:0-4852 GCA_041562415.1 Woeseiaceae bacterium | reverse complement strand
TGTTTGCCAAATATCCTATTGTGGACCGTGCCCTCGTTCGAACCAACCTGCGGCCGATGTGCCGATGGGCGACCCAGCGGTTTCGTTACACTGCCCCTGAGCTAATCGCCCTGTTTGCCAAATATCCTATTGTGGACCGTGCCCTCGTTCGAACCAACCTGCGGCCGATGTGCCGATGGGCGACCCAGCGGTTTCGTTACACTGCCCCTGAGCTAATCGCCCTGTTTGCCAATAATCCTACCGCGGATCCTGCCCTCGTTCGAACCAATCTGCGGCGCAGGTGCCATCGGTTCACACAGCCGTTTCTCTGTGCTTCCCCTGAGCTGATCGCCCATTCCCGGGCCCCGCCCGACGCGGCGGGCGGCATACGATACTGAAGCCCCTGCTGCGGCGCAAGACCCTCAACCCGCCTTCAGGTCGGGCAGACCGAGCCCCTCCTGCCGGATGCGCCGGATTTCGTCCCTGATGCGGGCTGCCTCCTCGAATTCCAGGTCCCGGGCATGGCGCAGCATCTGTTTCTCGAGCTTTGCCGCTTTTTTCATCAATTGCTCCGGCGACATTGTGGCATAGGGCGTCGCGTCTTCAGCCACCCGCCTTCGGCGCCCCTTCGACGCAGGATATGACGCTTCCATGATATCGGCCACCTGCTTGACGATAGTCGCCGGGGTGATGCCGTGGGCCTCGTTGTGCGCCAGCTGTCGCTCTCTGCGGCGGCTCGTTTCGTCGATTGCCCGCTGCATCGATCCCGTAACCCTGTCGGCATAGAGGATTGCCGTGCCATGCACGTTTCTCGCTGCACGGCCGATCGTCTGGATGAGGGATCGGTCAGACCGCAGAAAGCCCTCTTTGTCGGCATCGAGGATCGCCACCAGCGAGACTTCCGGCATATCGAGGCCCTCGCGGAGCAGGTTGATCCCGACGAGAACATCGAATGCTCCGAGGCGCAAATCACGAATGATCTCTGTCCTTTCCACGGTGCCAATATCAGAATGGAGGTAGCGCACGCGTACCTGGTGCTCGCCGAGATAGTCGGTGAGGTCTTCGGCCATGCGCTTGGTCAGCGTAGTGATCAGCACGCGTTCCCCGGCAGCAACGCGCTTGCGAATCTCCGACAACACGTCGTCGACCTGGGTCTTGGCCGGCCGCACGATAACCTCCGGATCGACGAGGCCGGTCGGGCGTACGAGCTGCTCGACCACGTTGTCCGCGTGTTCGGTCTCGTAGGGGCCCGGCGTCGCCGAAACGTATACCGTCTGGGGCGACAGCCGTTCGAACTCGTCGAAACGTAACGGCCGGTTGTCCAGTGCCGACGGCAGGCGAAAACCGTACTCGACCAGGGTTTCCTTGCGGGAGCGGTCACCCCGGTACATTCCCCCCAGTTGCGGCACGGTAACGTGGCTCTCGTCTATGACCAGGAGGGCGTCGTCGGGCACGTAGTCGAACAGGCAGGGCGGCGGCTCTCCGGTGGCGCGCCCGGAGAGATAGCGCGAATAGTTCTCGATTCCGGAGCAGTATCCAAGCTCCTGTATCATCTCTAAATCAAATAAAGTACGTTGCTCAAGTCTCTGAGCCTCAAGCAATTTATCATTGTCACGAAGATGCTTCAGGCGGTCCTTGAGCTCCACCTTTATGGCGTCGCACGCCTTCAGCAGGGTCTCCCTTGGCGTCACGTAGTGGGTCTTCGGGAAGATGGTCAGACGAGTCACCCGCCGCGTTACCTCGCCCGTCAGCGGATCGAAGTACGACAGCGACTCGATTTCCTCGTCGAAGAGTTCGATCCGTACCGCGTCGCGATCCGATTCCGCGGGAAAGATGTCGATAATGTCACCGCGAACCCGGTAGGTGCCCTGCGAGAAATCGAGTTCATTGCGCTGGTACTGCAGTTCGGCCAGCCGCCGCAGGATAAGCCGCTGGTCTATCCGGTCACCGCGCACCAGGTGCAGCACCATGCTGAAGTAGGCCTCCGGGTCGCCAAGGCCGTAGATCGCGGATACGGTTGCAACAATGACGGCGTCACGCCGTTCGATGAGCGCCTTGGTTGCCGATAGCCGCATCTGCTCGATGTGCTGGTTGATCGATGCATCCTTCTCGATGTAGGTGTCCGAACTCGGGACATAGGCCTCCGGCTGATAGTAGTCGTAATAGGAGACAAAATACTCCACGGCATTTCGCGGGAAGAACTCGCGCATCTCGCCGTAGAGCTGAGCGGCCAGGGTCTTGTTGGGAGCCAGGATGATGGCCGGTCGCTGCACCCGTTCGATGACGTTCGCCATCGTATAGGTCTTGCCCGAGCCTGTTACGCCCAGCAGGATCTGTCGCGCCAGCCCGTCTCGAAGTCCTTCGACGAGGTTCACGATCGCAGCCCCCTGGTCCCCTGCCGGTTGGTAATCGGAGACGAGCCTGAACGTATCCCGATCCTCGACCGACGATTTCTTGGGCAGGCTTGTGGATTCACGTAACATCGGGTGTCCATATCGCGGAGGCAACCAGTGAGTTTATCAGTTTCGCCGCGCATGGCACGGGTGAAACCCTCGCCGACCGGTGCCGTGCTGGCACTCGCCACCGAGCTTCGGGCCCAGGGCCGGGACATCATCAGCCTTGGTACTGGCGAACCCGACTTCGACACGCCGCGGCACATACGGGAAGCGGCCGTCGCCGCCATCGCGGCCGGCAAGACCCGGTACACGCCTATCGACGGTACGGCAGAACTCAAGGCTGCGGTCCAGGCCAAATTTGCACGGGAAAACAATCTCGAATACGACCGCTCCCAGATCATCGTTACCGCGGGCGGCAAGCAGGCGTTATTCAATCTTTGCGTGGCGCTGCTCGGACCCGGCGATGAGGCAATAATCCCGGCTCCCTACTGGGTGTCCTATCCCGACATGGTGCTGCTCGCCGAGGCGGAGCCCGTAATTATCGAAACCGGGATCGAGGCGCACTTCAAGGTGACCCCGTCGCAGCTCGAGGCGGCACTAAGCGAAAAGACGCGGCTCCTGATGCTCAACAGCCCAAGTAACCCGACCGGGGCCAGCTATTCCCTGTCGGAACTAGAGTCCCTGGGGGCCGTGCTCGAAGCCTATCCGGATGTCGCGGTCGTGGCCGATGACATTTACGAGCACATTTACTGGGCGGACGAGCCTTTCGTCACCTTTGCCAGGGCCTGCCCGGCGCTGTTTGACCGTACCGTGACGACGAACGGCGTGTCCAAGGCCTACGCGATGACCGGGTGGCGAATCGGCTACGCTGCAGGCCCGGAGGAACTGATCAGTGCCATGAAAACCGTGCAGAGCCAGAGCACCTCGAATCCATGCAGCGTGTCGCAGGCGGCGGCTCAGGCCGCGCTGGAAGGCGACCAGGGACCCGTCGTCGAGATGTGCGCTGCGTACCGGCGCCGCCACGACTACATCCTGGCGGCCTTGAACGAAATCCCGGGCATACAGTGCAGGCCCGGCGAAGGGACCTTTTACGCCTTTCCATGCGTCAAGGACGCCGTGGAGCGGCTCGGCCTTGCCGACGACACGGCCCTGACGGAGATGCTGCTCAACGAGGCGGACGTGGCCTGCGTGCCCGGAACGGCCTTCGGTGCCCCCGGCTACCTGCGGATTTCGTTCGCGAGCTCTCTCGAAACGCTCGAGGAAGCCGTTAATCGCCTGAATCGGGTACTCGCGGCTTGACTTCGACAGGGTGCTGAACGAGAATCCCGGCCCTCTTGAGTAGGCTGAATTCTGCAAGGATTCCAGTCAAATACCATTCCCCGGTAGCTCAGTTGGTAGAGCGGTTGACTGTTAATCAATTGGTCGCTGGTTCGAGTCCGGCCCGGGGAGCCAAATTCCGAAGAAGGCCTCCATCGCGAGGCCTTTTTTATTCGGGTGCCAGATCGAATACGCCGGACATGTTGACTGTACCGCTTCGAGTCCCTTTATCTGCGCGCTCGGATTAACCAACGTACTTCGTTGCGGGAGCATCACACCGAGCGGGCCCGGGGAGCCAAACTTCGAAAAGGGCCTCACTTAGGAGGCCCTTTTTTTCGGGAGGCAATCCAAAGACGCCCGACGAGTCGACCGAGCCACTCCGATCACCCTGCTCCGGCCGCTCGGATCGACCAATTCTTCGGACTGTCACGCAGACCACAATGCCGGATCAAGCCAGTACCGCGGCAGGGACAGCTTGCCGCCATGATTTCCGCCTGCATCCACCAGCCACTGCGACTGCCATGCGTCGGACCACTCCGGTGGCATTGGGTACGGCGTCCCGATCGACGATTCCGTCTCGAAACCGAATCGACCGTAGTACGCCGGATCACCCAGTACGCAAACCATGCTGAAGGCCTCTTCCCGGAGCCGGCGCAAACCGGCCTGAATCAGCGCGCTACCAACACCCTGTTTCTGATGTATCGGATCGACGGCGAGTGGCGCCAGCAGCGCAGCCTTGATATTGCAGCCTGAGACGCCGCATTTCGTGAAGATAATATTCCCGACGACAGTGGAGTCGATTACCGCGACGAGTGAAATCGTGCAGTAAGGGTCGCGGAGCTGCTCTCGCACCAGGGGAAGCAGGTCCTCGTCCGGAAACGCTTTCGGATAGAGCGATTCAATCGCGACCCGATCTGGCACCAGGCTTTCACGTATCGCGAGTTCCTTCTCCACTGCCTGCTAGCCAGCATCCCTATTCGTTATACGGATGATAAGCCATCTGCTCGATCTGAACGGCGGCCAGCATATCGACCAGCATGGTCATCGCATGGATGCTCACCAATGTCTCTGTCGGCGACAGAGCTGCCCCTGCCTTCGGGTCCAGCGCATCGTAACGGGCATTCATGTACTGCATCAATTCTCTGACGGTGCTGAGGAAC
>JBFEXY010000201.1:0-4860 GCA_041562415.1 Woeseiaceae bacterium | reverse complement strand
TTCGTGGCGTGCGTGACGTTCGGCTCGCATTGCTTCGCGCTCCGCTTCGGACATCGAGTTCCAGCGGGTACGCGAATCTTCACGCCGCGCCATGCGTTCCGCGTGCATGGCAGCTCGCTCCTCGTCGCTCATGGCATCACGTTCGGCGCGCCATTGTTCGCGTCTCTCATGGCGTTCCTGCTCAGACATGCTGTCCCAGTAGGCCCGCTTTTCCTCGGGGCCAAGATCGCGAAAATCAGAGAGCGATTGCGCCTGCAATGCCAGCGGCAACACCACGATGGCAGATGCCAGCGCCGCGGCAAGGAAACGATTCGAAGATGATTGCCTCATGGGAGGACCTCCTTGGGTTTCGTTAAATCGACGGGTCTTTTCTTAACGCGGCGCGAGGCTAACGGTTGACGCATTGGCCGCACTGGTTCCGGAATCGAATCGTCACGCTGTCTAAGGCTCAGGATTTTGTGTATTTTGCGTCAGTTCGTTTCGAAGATAGCGGTTATCGATGTCGAGAATTGTTGCCACACTGGCCCTTGCGTCTCTCGCGCTGGTGTCCTGTGTAGGCCAAGCCCGGCCGCAACTGACACCCGTCGGCGACGTAATTCCGGCCGGAGTGAGCCTGGCCGGACGCTGGCAGCTGCGCGCCGGCGGAGACGACGCTGAACGCCGCATCCTCGAGGCGGAGCATAAGTCGGGGGGTGGGATAGAGGCTGCGGTGGCTCCGGCGAAACGCGATCGTAGCCGGCGTCGTGCCGGTGGACCGTCGGTCTACGTGTTTCTCAGGACCGGTAGTAAGTTGAAGATCACGCAGACGCCGCATGGCCTGTTCGTCAGCTTCGACCGCTCGGTTGTCGAGGAATATCGATTCCGTGAACATCGCCTCGTCAATGTGGGGCCGATCGAGGCGGATCGTGCGTCCGGGTGGCAGGATGGCAGATACGTCATCCAGACGCTGGACAGCGAGGGCGCACTTCTGCAGGAGACTTACGCACTCGAGGCGGAGGGAGAGGTCCTCGTCAGGACCGTGTCGGTCATCTACAACAACGAGGAGATCCTGTCTCTGCGGCAGGCGTTCGATCGCCTCGAATGATGTCAGGTTGCGAGCGCAGCGTAAGTGCTGAGTTCGGCGCGCATCCTGAGTTTGCCTTTTCGGTGTTGTTCGATGAGCACCGGCAAATAACCGAGCTCTTCCACGCACCACAACGTGGTGACCCTCGAGGAGTTCTCGGCCTGGTGCTGGATACCGACGGCGCGGAATTCACCGGCCGGTGTGCGGATGTTGCGCTCGCCTACGTTACGCACGATCAGCGTCTTGAACTCGTCGATGTCGAAGAGCACGTAACGCTCGTCGGGGCCTCCGTTGAGGAGGTCGTGCATCAGCTGGTATTGAATGGCGACGCGGTCGTGAACGATGCCGTCCAGCACTATCCGGATGTCTTCATCGTTTACCGTGCCCGACAGCTCACTGGCGGACCAGTCGAAGGTAACCTCGGCACGGGTTTCATCGCTGGACAGTGAGTCCTCGGAGCGGTACCAGCTCGCCCTGATGCCATCGTCGTTGGCGGAGAATCGCGATCGTTCGCTGATCTCGCCGTCCTTCAGCATGCTCGCGAGTCCCTGCGGCTCGATGACATGGATGGCCTCGTAGCCATCGGCATGTGGCCTGAGTTCCGTCGTCAGGCGTCCACTGAGCACGCTGATCTTGACCTTGTACTCGGCTGAATAAGGCGTGAGAGGCTGCTCCGCCACGACGGGCGCAGCCCCTGTTGCCAGCAGCGGCAGGCAAATCAGGGCGATCGGCAGAAGAAGTCTTCGCAACGGCGTTTTGTTCAAGTCCTGGCTCCGGAGTCAATGTCCAATGCTTCCTCGCATTGTTGCATTAGAGACATGACTCTACGCTGAACGTTCAGCCTGTGCGGCTCGATTTCATCGAGTCTGACGTCTCGCGATACCAGGTAAGGCTCGCCAACGGCAACGACCACGCGGGCGAACGGTTTCGGGATCATGAAGTTGTCCCAGCGCTTGAGATACCACGCGCGATCGGCCGCGCAAGCGATCGGTACGATCGGCACGCCGGCAATTCTCGCCATCAGCACCGTGCCGGACTTGAATTCGTACTTCGGACCTCGCGGTCCGTCTGCGGTTGTGACGATCGAGTAGCCATCCCTGAGCATGCGCTGCTGGTCGCGAAGCGCCAGCGCGCCGCTCTGGTTGGCAGAGCCACGGATGACTTCCGCACCCCAGGAGCGCGCGATCCGCTCGGGTACCTCGCCATCGACCGAGCCGGATATGAGAAAGCACAACTTGTATCCGCGGCGAAGCCAGCTACGCATATACGCCGAGCAGACCACATGATGCTGGTGCCAGTAGGAGGGTGCCGAAACCTTATTTCCGGCCAGCAGTGCGGCGACATTTTCCTCGCCGATGACGGGTTGATACCTGTAGCTCTTGAGCAACGCCCAGTTGATGAGCCGCAAAAGCGGCAAGCCGAGAAAGTAATAAAGCCGCCTCGCGGGCGTCATGCGACGCAACGACGCGCTGCTGCGGCGCGACTCGACGGAATCGAAATCGACAGGTTGCTTATCGCTCAATGGAATTTTTCCGGTGACGTGCCCGGCCAGTTTGCAGTATCAGTCGCGGGCCGGTCAATGTAGAATGCGCCTGCTTTCCGACAGGCTGGAGGCCTTCCCGCCGTTCTAATGATTGATACCCGTTCAGCAGTTCGCAGACCGCCGGGTCCGGCGGGTCAGGTTCACCTGGGTATCGATCTGGAAACGCTCGACACACTCCTTCAGGTTCGCGACGAGTACGGCGATATTGTCAGCATGACGCGGCGCAACGGACGTCTGGCGTATTTCATCAACGACCCGGACGAAGTGCGGCACATCCTCGTGCGCAGGCACGGCAGGTATGTGAAGGGGCCGGGATTCGAGCGCGTGAAAATGTTGCTGGGCAACGGCCTGATCGTCAGCGACGGCGACGTATGGCGGCGCTCGCGCACGATGATACAGCCGGCGTTCAGTCGCCAGAAAGTGCATCGCCTGCTAAAGGTGATGGTGCAGTGTTGTGACAACAGAGCAGTGCAGTGGGCCGCCGCCGCCGAAAAGGGCGAGCCCGTCAATATCACCACGGAAACCAGTGACTTCGCGCTCGAGTTGATCCTCATCAGTATCTTCGGGGGCGACTACGAGTCGAAGCTGCTGTCGGCGGGCGAGAATCCGTTTGCGTTTCTGGCGAGCGACTCGACGCGTGACCTCAGCGTCGTCATGAAGGCGCGAAATCTCAGGCGACTGCTGACTGAAATCATCGAGTCGCGGCGCAATGACGGTAACGCGGAAACCTACGACTTCCTGTCGATGTACATGCATGCCACCGACAAGCAGGGCGTCGGGTTTACGGATGACGAGTTACTCGACGAACTTATAACGCTGATCGTTGCGGGCTTCGAGACGTCTGCCAATACGCTGAACTGGGTGTGGTATCTCCTTGCGGGTCACCCGGACGTAGAAGAGAAGCTTATCGAAGAGAGCCGCCGTCTTATTCCTGGTGTTTCGGCGGTAAGCGCTGATGCGCTCGCGGAGATGACGTATACGCAACAGGTCCTCGAGGAAACGCTTCGGCTGTATCCGCCGGTGTGGCTCTTTACGCGCCGGTCCCGGGAAGACGACGAGCTTGACGAGTTCGACGTGCCCCGGGATACCGATATCTATCTGTCGCCATTCATCCTGCACCGCACGGCGAAGTACTGGCCGGACCCGGATCGCTTCGACCCCGACCGATTCGCGGAAGGCTCGTGCGGAAAGAACGAGCGGCCGTATTTCCCTTTCTCGCTGGGGCCAAGGCGCTGCCTGGGTGAATATTTCTCATTCCTCGAAATGAAAGTGCACCTGGGCCTTTTGTTGCCGAGATTTCGTATGATGCGTCTGGGAAACGAGGATCCGGGCCTCGAACTTGCTGTGAATCTCCGTTCGGCGTCGGACATCGGGCTACAGCCGGTAATAAGGACCGCATGAAACTCTATTCGACACTGACAGAATTGCTCGATGAGGCTCGCGGCAAGGACCGCGAAATTCGCTTCATCGATGGAGAGAATGACGAGACCATCGTTGGTTTCTCCGAATTGTGGGACCGCTCCCTGGCATTGCTCGGGTCGCTGCAGGCCCGTGGCATGCAGCCCGGAGACGAGCTGGTTATTTTCAGCAGGTCGAACCTGAATTTCGTCGTGGCGTACTGGGCTGCGATGCTCGGTGGCATCGTGCCGGTGCCGGTGGCCGTCGGCATCAGCGACGAACATCGCTTCAAGCTGTTCCGAATCCTGAGCCAGCTCGAAAGGGGTACGCTGTTTACCGAGATGGACCTGTTGCAGCGACTCCTCGATTTCTCGAAGTCCGGTGGCATGGACGACATCACAGGGATTCTCGAGTCACGGTCCGTGCTGATGACCGATGTGGCGCCGGGCGCAAATGGAGAGGTATACGATGCATCGCCGGACGACCTTGCATTCATCCAGTATTCCTCCGGCTCGACGAGCGACCCGAAGGGCGTGTGCCTTACGCATGCCAATCTGTGCGCCAACATCCGGGCGATTGTCGAGGGCCTGCAGTGGACGGGGGACGACCGCAGCCTCAGCTGGATGCCGCTTACCCATGACATGGGCCTAATCGGCTATCACCTGAGTGTATTGGCAGCGGGCATGAGCCATGCGGTCATGGACACGAACGTGTTTGTAAGGAGGCCTCTGCTATGGATGCTCAAGGCGTCCGAGCTACGAGCAACGCAGCTTTGCTCGCCGAACTTCGGTTACAAGCATTTTCTGAAACTTTTCGAGCGCAAAGGGCTTCCGGAAGGCACCGACCTGTCCGGCGT
>JBFEXY010000200.1:0-4876 GCA_041562415.1 Woeseiaceae bacterium | reverse complement strand
TGGTCGGCAGCGTCGTTTCGTAAATGCCGATGATGGCGACGCCCGATATCAGCCCGGCGATCGCGAGGGTCATGACGAGGCGCAACGAACTCGGCTGGGCTGCCTGTTTGCGGGCGTCCGTGCTCATGGTTTCTTCTCGACCCCGTGTCCGAACACGCGCGGCTGCGTGTAACGGTCGATCAGCGGCGTGGCCGCGTTCATCAGCAGGATGGCGTACATGACGCCCTCGGGCAGGCCGCCAAACACACGAATCAGCATTACCAGCACGCCGGTGCCGATGCCGAATATCCAGGCGCCCCGCGGCGTGACGGGTGATGTCACGGGGTCGGTTGCCATGTAGATCGCACCCAACATAAGGCCGCCCGAGAACACCGAGAACAGAGGCGAGGGAAAGCGTTCGGCGTCGAAAAAGCCGAGACACGCCGAAAAGATGATGACCGTGCCCAGGATGCTGACAGGTATGCGCCAGTCGAGGTCGCGACGCAGCCAGAGATAGACGCCGCCAAGCAGGAGCAGTAACCCACTGGTTTCACCCAGCGAACCGCCGATTCTGCCGAACATCAGGTCCGTCAACGGCGTGACTTCCTGCTGAAACTTGAACAGACCGAGGGGGGTCGCCGAGGTTACGCCGTCGACCGTCACCTGCATGAAGGGCAGTGCGAGATTGCCCGGGTAAATGCTGAAAAAGCCACTGTCCGGTTCGGCCGACACCCAGGTCGTCATTGCGATCGGGAATGTGGCAAGCAGGAAGGCGCGGCCCAGCAGCGCCGGATTGAACAGGTTGTGGCCCAATCCGCCCCAGATGACCTTGCCGAGCGCGATGCCGATGAATCCGCCGAGGAACGCCATCCACATCGGCAGGCCGGGCGGCAGTGTCAGCCCTAGCAGCAACCCGGTGAGGACGCCGGTCGCGTCACGCAAGGACTCGCCGCGCGAGGCGCGGTCGGCGAAAAGCCATTCCGCGAGAACCGCGCCGGCGATACTCGAGCCGAGTACCAGCACGGCGCTCAGACCGAAAAACCACAACGAAGCGCCGGTCGCCGGCATTAGCGCGATTATCACGTCGCGCATCGCCTTCGGCGTCGTCATTCCCTGGCGCAGTAATGGCGCATGGAACAGCAGCAGATCCGGGTCCCGTTCCTTCACGCCTCCGGCTCCTTGCGATTGTTCAGATCGTCCTTGGCGGTACGGATGAGCTGCACGATCGGGATGTTGGACGGGCACGCGAATGTGCAGCAGCCGCATTCCACGCAGTCGAAGACGTTGTAGTCTTTCATCTCGTCGAACATGCGCGCCTTTGAAAGCCGTGCCAGGCGGGACGGGTTAAGAAAATAGGGGCATGCTTCGAGGCAGCGGCCGCAGCGAATACACGGGTATTCTTTGCGGCGAGCGGTCTGTTCCTCGGTGAAGACCAGTACGCCGGAACAGCCCTTGAGCACGGGGACGTCGAGACTCGCGATGGGCCTGCCCATCATCGGCCCGCCCATGATGATCTCGCGGGATCCCGGCTTGAGGCCGCCGCAGAAACGGACGACGTCGCGTACGGACGTGCCCAGCGGGACGATAAGATTGGCCGGATAGGTAACCCCCGGACCCGCGACCGTTACGACCCGTTCGATCAGCGGCATGCCGCGCAGGAAGTAGTCCGCGATGGCGACGGCAGTGCCGACGTTGTTGACGTTGACTTCGACGTCTCGCGGCAGGCGCCCGGCCGGAACTTCGGTGCCGAATACGCTCTTGATCATCATCTTCTCGGCACCCTGCGGGTACTTGACCTTCAACGTTACGATGCGCACGGGCTGGTCGGGCGAGAGGTGCCTGGAAATGGTTTCTATGGCATCCGGCTTGTTCGCCTCGATACCGATTACAGTCTCTTCGGCACCCAGTTTCTGGCGCAGTATTTCGGCGCCCTCGAGTAATGCCTCGGGGCGCTCCACCATGAGGCGATGATCCGTGGTCAGGTAGGGCTCGCACTCGGCGCCGTTGATCAGCAGGTGCCGGATTCGTACGCCGTCGGGCACCGACAGCTTCACGTGAGACGGGAAGGCCGCGCCGCCCATGCCCACGATACCGGCCATCTGCACGGCTTCGATGAATGCTTCGAGCGACAGGGATCGCCAGTCGGGCGCCGCGTCGGGATCGACTTCCTGCGTCGCGAAGGGGTCGGCTTCGATCGCGATCGCCGGCGCGAAACGGCCGTCGACACCTCGAAAGTCGCCGACCTTGCTAACGACGCCCTTGACCGGGCTGTGTAGCGCCGTCGAGACGAAGCCGCCGGGTTCGGCAATCAGCTGGCCCCTTTCCACCGGTTCGCCCGCCGCGACGACAGCACGCGACGGGACACCGATATGCTGCCCCAGCGGCATGATGAAATGCCTGCCGAACGGTACCCGCTGGATCGGCAGGTTTTCCGTCTGTTGCTTGTGGTGAGCAGGATGAACCCCGTGTTCGAAGTTGCGGCGCAGCAGACGAAACGCTTTCATCGACGTCAGCTCCGCTTCTGCGATGCGAGCGCGAGCAGGCGGCTGCGTATTTGCGCGGCAATCTCGACCTGTGTCTGCTCGCGTATTGCCTTGATTTCGGCATCCGCCGCTTGCTTCTGCGCGTCGAGTTCCGCCTGGTGCTCTGTGGCGACCGCGGCACGAATCTCGGCTTCGACGGCCGCCGTGAAAGGCGTTACAACGCCGGCGAGTTCCTGCAGCGTCCGCCAGTTCGCGAGGCAGCCGTCCGTCACGTCCGCGACGGGCTCGGAGACTGCGAGACGCTGCTCCTCGTCACCCTCACCGCTGGTGACATACGGCGTCTTGTTCTTCCGGCCGTTGTCGTCGAGCTGTAACCACTCGTGGAAGGGCATCGGAGACGGCGCGTCCGCGGCGAGCGGCGCGAACTGCCTGCCGAAGCGGCCCTGGCCAAGCGCCCATTCGGCGGTCGTGAAGATCCGGCCATCTTCCCCGGGAGGCACCAGGGTCTCATCAGGCGCCGGATTACCGCCAAGGGATATACGCGTCCCGAATACCCCTTCGCCATGCGGGTCGTAGCGGAATACCGGCAGCGTGCGGGTGTCGAGCGCGAGTCGCGCCAGCTCGAGGGTTTGCCGCGTCTCGAAGCCATGGCGAGCCGGGCTCGGCGCATAGACTTGCAGTAGCGCGGGGCCTTCCCAGGCGAGTGCCTCGACCATGCTTGCCCCGAGATGTGAGGGGTCCGCTATCGATGTCTGCGCAACGAATGCCTTGCGCTGCGCCAATGCAAGCAGTCCGAGGCTCGCGCGCGGGTCGTTCGTTTTTGCTTCGCGCAAGCCGAAGTCCAGGTCGCTGAGAACCAGCATCTTGACCGGGAGACCGGAGTTGAGGAGCCAGATCAGCTGGCCCAGGCCCTGTCCTGCGAGCGTCTCATCGCTACCGATCAGTATCAGGGGAGGGCACAGTTCGAGCTCATCCGGCCCGAGATCCTGCCAGTGCAGGTCCGCCAGGGCCGCCCGTTTCCATTCGATGCCGTCCGGCTGATCAATCTCCAGCCGCGCGAGGCGCAGGAGCCGTACCAGTTCGGTCGTCTCGTGCAGATGGCCTTCGACAAGGCCGGCAGCGAGCTGTGCGGCATCTCCGGTCATGTCGATGACGACCGGCGCCTGGAAAGGGTTGTGCGGAAAGGCACCCGCCCACGCTGCCGTCGTGCCACCGGTGACGGCAAGGCCGTACCGCGCGCGGCCGAGCCCGTGAGAGCCCGAAACGAGATCGTGTCTGGCTACCGTGATGCGATTCGAGAGTTCGAGCAGGCGCAACAGGTAGTCGGTATCAACGGAATGGTCGCCTCCTGCCTGGCCGACGCTTTCCGCGAGCTCACGCAGATCGACGCGCGGACTGCTTGTCGTCCGAAGCCGTTCGCTCACAGCCTCGAGGTCGTCGACCGCAAGCGTGTGCGACAGCGTCTCGTCGACCAGCTTCGCTACGGCTTCGCCGGCATCGGCCAGGGCCATCGCGAAATTCTGTACCAGAGGTTGTTGTCGGAACTCCGTTGCCGCAAGCGCGAGCTTGACGGCAATTTTCTCTCCCGAGCCCGCTTCGGCAGGATCACCGCCTGACATCGCAAACTGGCAGTAACGGGACAGCAGTATCGACGACATCTTGCCTATCTCGTCATCTTCTGCGATGCGCTCGATGGTCTCTGATGTCGTGTCCGGCGTCGTCGAGAAGACCGACCAGAGGTCACGGGCCGCAGCGAGCATTTCCGGGTCCTGCGCTACCGGTTTCAGCGCCTCTGACTCGCAGCTGCCAACGCAGATGCCACAGGATTTGCAGGCGTCCGGGTTGATGACGATCGACAGCAGTTCCGCCCCGTCTTTCTTTAAGGCTTCCGCGTCGTGGAAGAACGGCTGGGTAACGGCCACCGGCAGCGCTCCCAGTTCGCGCACGATTGCGGCAACACCTTCGTCGATGGCCTTCTTGCGGTCTTCGTCGAACGTCATCTTCTCCTTGAGCCAGCTGTATGCATCCTCGAGGAGGGCGCCGAACGTCGGCGCCACATCTTCCGACTTCTTGTTCGCTGCGATAATTCGTCCGGCGAGTTTCGACGCTACCGGTCGAACGGCGTCCGCGCCCCCGAGCCGGATACCGGCATCGATCAAAGCGGCCGGCGCGGAAGAAACGACGCCGATTGCACTATCGGGGCAGTTCGTCCAGCACTTGGCGCAGCCTGTACACAGCGCCGGATCGAATTCCGGCATGCGCGAGCGCTTGCTGCTCGTCGTATTGAACGTCGCGCTTAGCGGCGGCATCGTGCCGGTAGCGAGGAAAGGATCCGCCGTGAGCCGTTCGGCATGCCCGTCACGATACAGCACGCCGGTCTGGTCCCAGAACCGGGGCAGGCTTGCAAATATGTC